>NZ_JAUBOX010000139.1:0-11063 GCF_036700445.1 Microcoleus sp. T3_B1 | reverse complement strand
TGAGAGGGATGAAGCTGAGGCGTACTAATAGACCGAGGGCTTGACCTCTCTTTCTACATGGTGATGATGATGACTTATTTCTCTGCAGTCTTCAGGGTTTTTTACCCTTCTAGTTTTTCGGTCTCTACACAGACGCACTGCCACCAATCCGATTCCATCCTCAACTCGGTTGTTAAATCCCCATGTGGCGAAGATATTTGGCGGGTCACTGCCTGAGAAAATAGATCGATGCCTGGGATTTTATAATAAGATAAAGCCTCTTTCTGATATCAAGAAAAGGGCCTTGTTTGTTGAGATGATTAAACAAAAAATAGAGAAAGGATACCGATCTGGGTTGTTGTTATGTTTATCTCTTTGCTGAGACTAATCTTGATTGTTCATATCTTCATGTTTGTTTACTTCTCTCAATTTACGACCCAAATATTTAGCTCCTCTACGACCGACAAACTTAGCTCCTGCTGATAAAATGCTTTGATCCTGTTCATGAGAATTGTTTGGGTTTTGGGGTTGTTGTTTGTCTCTCCCAAAACTAGCAATAAATTCAAAAGCTGTTATCAAGCCTACTAGCAATATTAGAACGACCAAAAATATCGACATCAGCAATAATCCCAGCAATAGTACAGCACCCTTACCCTTCAGACTAACCAAGATGATGGTGATAATGTTCTCCCACCAAGAACAGCCCCAGCGTCCACAAAATTCTGCCAAAATTAGTTGCATTAGATTTTTACTCCTTAAACTGTATGTCCCTAACTTTTTTGTTCTAACCGCGCTTCGTGCTTTCTTCAAGAGAAGAGCCGATCGCACTTTGGTAGAAATAGCAATCGCCCTGGTAAATTTAGCTAAGTATCAATCACTTTGGCTAAAGAAGGTGGTGCTGGTGGAGACTGAGAGGGTCGGGAAATATAGCTCAGTTTAGGACGACAAGCTTCTATAATTTCGTTCCGAAACTGGTTGATTTTATCATTTTTTGCACAAAACAGAATCAGATTATTTCTACTTGTATAAATGACAATATAACGCTGTTTTACAACAAAAGCCAACACAATAAATATAATACCAATGAAGAAGAAACCGAGGGTTAAAATTCCGAGTCCGAGCAGCCACCAAGTACAGCCTTCCCCAATTTCAACTGCTTTGACATTTTGAATGGGAATGACAATTTCTTTGATTTCTAAGCCAAAAAATGAAGTGAAATTTCCTTGTAAGGTGTCCCCAATAATTTTAAGAGTTCCAGTTCCACTGGTTCGGAGTGGAACTGCACCGACTAATTGACCGGGAAGACCGCTGATTTGTGTAACTGATTTAGACTTCATTTTCTTTGATTATTGTTGTACTAAAAATGACATGGCTCGTACAGAATTTGTTTTCCGCTGTGCCTGAGTTCTTGGTAGGGAAACGGCAGTGCTGTGTACCTACACCGATCGCTCTTCTGAGTTGGTATTACATTAAACCTTTAAGTCTTTCTAGTGCTTTTTTCTGTTTCAGGAATTTGAACTTGGTTACTGTCTTTGCTTTTTAAACAGCAACTTTTTTGTAAATGTAATCAACAGCCTGTTGAACCGTTTCTATGTTCTCCGCAGCTTCATCGGGAATTTCAATGTCGAATTCCTCCTCGATCGCCATGATTAGCTCTACTGCATCGAGAGAATCGGCTCCTAAATTATTGGCAAAATTAGCGTTGATGGTGACTTCACTTGCATCAACTTCTAGTTGCTTGGCAACAACGGCTTTGACTTTTTCATAAATTTGTTGCTTAACCTTATGGCTTGGGGAAGATTCTGCAACAACGGTAGGAGTAGCGGTATCAGTTGTAGTTCGATCGGCATCTAATTCTAATTCCTCTTCCGATTCATCTCGGACTCTGAAGTAGTAAAAGAGATTAGCAACAGCAAAATCAGAGGCTTTTTCCAAATTCGACGCTACTAAACTTTTATGACCCGTTATTTGCCCTTGCTTAATGATATAATCTTCATAATTTTCACGTCGCTGCCGATCGAGCATCCATTCCAGTTGAGTGCGAAGCGCATAAAAATGAGACTTCGGCCGCAAATTTTCATAAAATAACTGTTCGTCTGGGATTGCTAAAGCTGTTGCGGCTGAGTTTTTCTCCACCTTAACAGCCGAGTCAGATTTATTAAAATCAGCACTTTGCAACTGCTTTAACTCACTTGGCGGCAAAGATTTAATCCATTCAATCTGATGAAGCCAAATGTCTAATGCGGCTAAATCGTGATTGTGAATTCGCGTAATTTCAGGAAAAAGAAAGTCAAGCTCTTCGTCTGAGTCACAACAGTCTATAATACCGAGGCCGTCTTGACGGATTTTTTGTTGCAGTTGAGAAATCCGATCGCCCGCAGCACCAAATTCATTCTGCACCTGATACGTGCCGATAATACTTTGCTCGATCGCCCAACCGCACTCTAATCGGCGCAACTGTCCCGCCGCACAGGTTTCTGCCAACAAATGCGGGTTTCTGTAATCGGCTAAAGCTTCAAACAACATCCCCCGCGCCGCATCAATTTCAGCATTGCGGCGGTTGATATCTTCCAGTCGCAAAGCCGATCGCATTCGTTGAATTGCTTGATTAAATAACCCGTAAGCCTGCACTAAGACTAAACGGTGGTTCTCAAATTTTATATCTGCAACAACTTCGGAAATTAATTGCTTAATTTCCGCACCTTGGCCTTTCAAAAGTTGTTCTAAATTGATGAAACCGTTTTCTACTTTAACTTCCAGCTTTTCAACTGCTTTTTTTAGTTTCAATGTCTGGTGCAAATTCACCGCCGACAAGGCTACCCCGGCGAAAGTTCCAACACCAATGACGGCTGTTGTCGCTTGCAGCACGCCCAAACTGGCTTGGACGGCTTGAAAGCCCATGTGCATTTGCTGCATCTGCAAGCCGCCCATAACAAGCTGCATGGGAGAGACTAAGGGGGAGAGAGGGCTATTGTTGAGGGCCGCGCCGACGGCATGGGCCGCAAACTGTCCCGTCGCTGCATCTCTCGCCATGCCGATCGGCACTCCAGCAGATGTAAACACTTGTGCGTACTTGCCAGCCTCGATCGCAGCCTGTACCGCTGCGGGAAATACAAAGTTCATCATCAATTTTTACCCTGGTAGCAAACCACAGAATAACTAATATATTATGATAGTTTAAATAAAAAAAAATTATCACTACGCCCTGCAAATGGACACTTCGCTAATTAGTCCGCAAACGGTTGAGCTTGTTTCGCTGCTGACTGGGCAAAAACTACGAAAAGAGGATATTACTCCGCCTCTGCTTTTTCTGGCGGCGCTAGTGACGGTATTGTTGGGAGTCATTCATGCCGACGGTACGGTAAGTGCTGAGGAAAAGCAGCGATTGCGGACAACTTTTACGGAACTTATCCCCGCTAACAACAGTTTGCGCCCATTGGTAATGCCGATGGTTAAGAGCGTGCAAGACCGGCAAGTTTACAATAAAGTGACGGCGTTGCTGGCGCTGACAGCGTGTTTTTCTGAGGAGGAAAAACTACTGCTGATTAGTTTTGGGTATCAAATGTCGGCGGCAGATGGGACAATAGACGATCGCGAAAAACAGTATTTGCAAAACATCGCCAACAGACTCGGAATTGCTGGGCGATTTTTGACTGTTTTGGAAGCGAGTTTTAGCAATCAAGCAATCAGCGATACAGCAACTTTAGCAGAAGTCCACTCGTTACTCGCTCCAGCACAATTTCAATCTCTCGATTCTATGTTTGTCCGTGCTGCTAGTCACATTATCCAACATTTGCCAGCCAAACCGAAACAGCAAAAAAATCACAAAAATTCAGTCTCGTCCTATCAGGAGTTGAAAAATTTTCAGGAGTATCGGCAACAACTGGATGCTGTTTGTGGAAAACTAGGTTTAACCCTGCGAGATGGAAGCGATCGCAACGTGCTATCTCCTAATTTAACAGAAGAAGTAACAAAGATATCTCGTAAATTGCAATCTCAATGTTTCCGCGTGGCTGTTGTCGGCGAGTTTAGTAAAGGCAAATCAACTTTACTCAATGCTTTGCTGGGCGAAGAAATTCAACCCGTGCGGGATATTCCCTGTAGCGGTACGGTAACGGTTTTGAAACACGGGCTACATCAGCGGGTAATTTGCAAATACAACGATGGACGCGAAGAGGAGATTTCACCTGAGCAATATAAAGATAAAGCATCGATTTCTGAGGAAGCTGCTTTAGGTTCTGTTGGAGATGAAATTGTCAATTCCGAAATCAAAGAAATCATTTTCGAGCATCCGAATCTCGAATTGTGTACCAATGGTGTAGAAATTATTGATACTCCCGGATTGAACGAACAAGCGGAACGCACGTTAGTCACCGAACAGGTTCTCAAAACAACTGATGCGGTGATTTTTTTGACTCACGCTCAAAATGCTTTGACAGAAAAAGAGCGAGAACTCCTGTTGTACTTGAAAAAAGAGTTGAATCAGGGTAAAGATAATGAAGCTGCGAGAAATATTTTTGTTTTAGTTAATTTTGCCGATTTGCTGCGCCGGGAAGGAAGCGGAAAGCAGGTAAGAGAAAAGGTAGAAAGGTTTGTTAAAAATCACAATTTTATTGTGGGTGAAAACCGGATTCATTTTATTTCGGCTCAATCTGCACTTGAGGCAATTTTGGACGGAACGGAAAATGAGTATGTGAAATCTTTTCAGGATTTTACTAAATCTATGGAAGAGTTTTTGACAGTTGAACGGGGGGCGATCGCTCTTCAGCAATCTGCCGCCGGAATTAAGCAAATTATTAATACTGGCTGCGATGAATTGAGTCAATATAGGGAAATGTTAGAAGGAAATTTGACAGTTTCTCAAGGAGATAAGGCGAAGATTTTTGAACAAATGGCGGAAGCAAGCGGCCGCGATGTTAAGATTAGAATTTTAGCTAATGAACTGAGGGAGGAAGCTGTAGGAGAAGCTATTGAATCTTGGAATGAATGGGCGGAAGGATTGGGCGAGCGCCTCGCTACAAAAAGTAATAAATGGACTTCGGAGCATAATCATATTTTGAGCCAAGACAAATTAATTCTAAATTATGCTAATCAATTTGTGTTGGAACTAACACAAGAAATTGATATCTGGATCGAGCAAAAATTGCAGTTTATAGTAAAACAAAAAATAGAAAATTTAGAATTAAAAATTAAAGAAGAGATTTATGCAATCCGACAAGAGTTTCAAGAATTCGATCGGCGACTTAGCACTAGCCTTGTTACTCAATTCAAGAACTTAGGAATAGCAGAAAAGTTGGATAGAATTGGTATCGGTGGACTAGATATCGCTCCCTCAATCGACTCAGATATTGGAGGTGCTGGAGGTTTTTTGGGTGGTTTAGGTCTTGGTGGAGCCGTCGCGGCTATATTGCTGGCGTTTACAGGACTTGGTATTATTCCAGTAATTTTAGGGGGATTAGCGAGTGCTGCGGGTGGCTCATTTGGGTTCGGATGGCTAGATGTTGATGGAATTCATGTTCAGATTAAGCAAAAAGTCTTTGAGTTAGGGTTTAAGAAGTTCGACGAATCTTCGCAGTCGATTTTTGATAAGATACACGAAAGAATTATTGCAGTATTTGAAGAAAGAGTTGAGACGAGTAGCGGTGCTATCGCACAAGCAATGTCGCTGTGGGAAAATTTATTAGAACAGCAGGAAAAGCGCGATCGCCAAAATCAAGCAGAATGCGAGGTCCAAAAAGTTTGGCTGGCTGAAAAACGTCGGGAACTTCAAGAAATAGAAAGGCAAATTGAGGCAGTTTTAAATCAAAGTGCTGGATAATTTACCAAAGCTTGATTTGCGATATTTGTTACTCTAGCTGTTAAACTAATTACGATCGCACTAAACACGATTTCATGCTATGTGGGAGAAAATTGCCGCGCACATCTGTGAAACAGCCGGAGAAACATTTTCGATCGCCAATCGCCGTTCCGTCAGCGGTGGCTGCATCAATCAAGGCTATTCTATCAGCAGCAGTTCCCGCACTTACTTCGTGAAAATCAATCAAGCTTCCCAAGTCGCGATGTTTGAAGCAGAAGCGCTGGGTTTGCAGCAAATGCGGGAAACCCAGACGATTCGAGTACCTGAGCCGATTTGCTGGGGAACTGAGGGGAATTCCGCTTATATTGTGCTGGAATGGCTGGATTTGGGAAGTCGCGGGGGCGATCGAGCTTGGGAAGAAATGGGGCGAAAACTCGCCGAAATGCACAAATACACCCCCCCCAGCTCAGGGCGGGCACGGGGGCACCGCCCCTACACTTGGGGGGGAGAAGAGCTTGATTCTGCCTTGCTGAAGAGACGTTTTGGTTGGAGTGTTAATAATACGATCGGCTCAACTGTGCAAATTAATAATTGGACGGCCAATTGGGCAGAATTTTGGGCAGAACATCGGATTGGTTATCAGTTAAAATTGGCTAGGCGTCGGGGCGGTCATTTTCCGCAAGGGGAACGTTTATTAGAGATGATTCCTGAGTTGTTAGCAGGTTATGAACCTCAACCCTCGCTAGTTCACGGGGATTTGTGGGGGGGAAATGCGGGGGTGACATCTGCGGGGGAACCGGTCATTTTTGACCCAGCAACTTATTTGGGAGATAGAGAAGTTGATATCGCGATGACGGAGTTATTTGGCGGGTTTGCGCCGCAGTTTTATCGAGGATACAATCAGGTTTTGCCGTTGGATGGAGGCTACGAGCAGCGCAAAACTTTATATAATCTATATCACATTTTGAATCATTTTAATTTGTTTGGTGGGAGTTATGAGTCGCAGGCGAATCAGATTATTAATAGAATATGCGGTGAGAAATAGGGATTTTTTATTTCTCACCGCAGATGAACGCAGATGAACGCAGATGTAAGGTTTATCTACGACCGTTGCCGCTTTATTTTTGCTTAGCTGTTGCTTTTTTCTTCGCTTCTTTTTCAGCTTTTTTAGCCGCTTTTTCAGCTTCAAGTTTGGCGATTTTTGCTAGCTCTTTTTCTTCGGCTATTTTATCGAGATAGTAGTGGTAATCTCCCAAATAAGGGCGAAACTCTCCATCCCGGATTTCGACTATTTTGTTGGCGACTTGGGAGATGAAATAGCGATCGTGCGAAACGATAATTACGGTACCGTCATAATTCTGAATCGCTTCTTCCATCATCTCTTTCGCCGGAATGTCGAGGTGATTTGTCGGTTCGTCCAAAATCAGCAAATTCACGGGAGTCAACAGCATTTTTGCCAAAGCTAGGCGGGCTTTTTCGCCGCCGCTTAAAGCGCCAACCTGTTTGAATACTGTTTCGCCGGTAAACAAGAACCGCCCCAACAAAGTCCGAACTTCTTCATTTTTCCAGTCGGGTACTTCGTCGTGAATGGTTTCGATCACGCTTTTATTCAAATCTAAGGCTTCTGCCTGATTCTGTTCAAAGTAACCGGGGATGACGTTGTGGCCTCCCAATTTTACCGTACCTTCAGAAGGCTTTTCTAAACCCATAATCAGTCGTAGCAGGGTGGATTTGCCCGCGCCGTTGGGACCTAGAAAGGCTATACGATCGCCCCTTTCAATTAATAAGTCGGCTCCCAAAAATAGGATTTTTTCGCCGTAGGTGTGCACCAAATCTTCAATTATTGCTACTTCGCGGCCGCTGCGGGGTGCGGGGGGAAAGCGGAAATGCAAAGTTTTTAATCCGCCGGTGGGGGCTTCGATGCGTTCGATTTTGTCTAACTGTTTCTCGCGGCTTTTGGCTTGGGTGCTGCGAGTGGCGCTGGCGCGGAATTTTTCTACGAATGCTTGCTGTTTTTCGAGTTCTTTTTGCTGGCTTTCGTAGGCGCTGAGTTGGGCTTCTCTGGCTTCTGCTTTTTGCAGCAGGTAGGAGGAGTAGTTGCCGAGGTAGGTGCTGGAAACGCCGCGTTCGGTTTCGACGATTTGGGTGCAGAGCCGATCGAGAAATTCTCGGTCATGGGATACGATTACCATTGGGGTTGTCAGCCCTTTGAGGTATACTTCCAGCCATTCGATCGTTTCTAAGTCGAGGTGGTTGGTAGGTTCGTCTAACAGCAGGATGTCGGGTTTTTGGAGGAGAATTTTGCCCAAACTCATCCGCATTTGCCAGCCGCCGCTGAAGGCGCTGACTAATCGATCGCCATCTTCGGGTTCAAATCCGATTTCGGGCAGAATTTTCTCGATTTGGGCTTCTAAACCGTAGCCGTTTAAGCCTTCAAATTGCCGTTGCAGCCGATCCATTTTGTGGATCAGTTCGTCGAGATTTTCAGGGGAGGAGTTTTCCAAGTCTCGATGGACTTGCATCAGGGATTCGTGGACTTCGTTGGCTTCGCTGAAGGCGCGCCAAAATTCTTCTTTGACGGTGCGAGTTGGATCGACTTCAAATTCTTGGGAGAGGTAGGCGATGTGGAGGCTGGCGGGGCGAATGACTTCGCCTGCGGTGGGTTCTATTTCGCCGGCGATGATTTTGAGTTGGGTGGATTTACCGGCACCGTTAACGCCGACTAAGCCGATGCGATCGCCCGGTTTGACTTCCCAGGTGACATCTTTGAGTACGACGCCTGTGGGGTAAATTTTACTGATGTGTTCGAGTCGCAGCATTGTTGTAGGGACTGGGGAAGGGCAGGTTTAGCGGCGGATGGGATGCCGGCGCTGAGGTCGAGTTAATCTTAACAAATTTTAATTATATTTAGACAGTGGCAATATTTTTGATTTGGTGGGACTTACGCGAAGAAACCGGGTTTCTATGAAAAATCGCATATTCTCAACTAGAAATCTACGAATAAACCCGGTTTCTGGCCTCGACGTGGGTGCAGGACTATTTGGGTAGGGCGATCCTCTTCGAGGGCTTCGCTAACGGGCGATCGTGTTGTTTCAGATTGAATTTCTCGAATAATGGTTGAGACTTCTGCACATTATAAATAATAGTCAGTGTCAACCTCGATCGCAAAAGAGAGCGATCGTGCCAGCAAGAGACATTTATCATCAAGTTGTCAAACAGGCTCTCATTAAGGCTGGCTGGACAATTACCCACGATCCGTATACCTTGGCTTGGGCGAAGAGAAACCTATCGATCTTGGTGCCGAACAGCTATTAGTTGCTAAGAACAACGATCGCAAGATAGCCGTTGAAGTTAAAAGTTTGATCGGAGAGTCTAGAATTGCAGATTTAGAGCAAGCTTTGGGTCAATATACTCTTTACTATGACATCTTAAAACGGACGGAATCAGAAAGACAACTGTATCTGGCAATTCCACTAAATGCTTTTACAGAGCTTTGTGAAGGAGAAAATTTGGGTCAGATATTGCTAGATAATAACCGTCTAAATTTGGTTGTTTTCAACCAAAAAATAGAGGAAATAGTACAATGGATAGCTTAAATAATTATCGCAAACTTGTTAAGCAGCTCCTTACTGAATACGCTGAGATTCCCGTTTTTGACAGTAGAACCCAAAATGAAATAATTTTTGATTTGGAAAATGACCGCTATATGTTAATAAATATAGGTTGGTTTAACGAGCAGCGCATTCACCATTGCGTGATTCATATTGATATTATTGACTCTCAGGTGTGGATTCAAGCAAATAATACCGATCGCCTGATTGCTGAGGAGTTAGTTGCAGCGGGAGTTCCGGCTAAATCAATTGTTTTGGGGCTTCAACCGCCTGATGTTAGACCTCATACTGCTTATGGAGTGCCTTCTAGGGAGCAGCAGCGAGAATCTTTGAAAGTATGATGGAGTGGAAGGGATTTGAATTGGAGGGCGAGAATTTATGAGTCGATACAGTAAGGTAAAATGAAGATAATCGCTTAAAGGTTACAACTATGACTTCGGTATCAAGCGGAAAATCAACCATTATTCGCACCGAGCGCGGACTCACGATCGCAGGTACGCGGATTACACTTTATCAACTCATGGATTACATCTGCGCTGGCTATCCACCCAAGCTAATCCACAATCAGTTTTACATAACCGACGAACAATTCAACGCAGCAATGTCCTATATTGAAGCAAATCGTACTGAAGTAGAGGCAGAGTATCAAATAGTTTTGCAACAGGCAGAAGAAATCCGGCAGTATTGGGAAGATCGCAATCGCGATCGACTCGCTCAGATTGCAGGAATGCCGCCAAAGCCCGATCGAGAGGCAGCTTGGGCAAAACTTCAGGCACGAAAAGCTAGACTTGCTGTATCAAGCTGATGATTTTTATAATTGACCATAATATTGAGGGGCAAGCTCTCATGCTTTTTGGCAGCATAACTGCCGGAGGTTGGCTTGATTTACTATCGATTCGCTTCGTGATTTTTGAAGAAGTTCAGTTACCAATTAATAGTAGCGATCGAATAGTTTGGCGATTTGCTCAAGACAACCAGATGATTCTGCTGACAGCAAATCGCAGTATGAAAGGAACAGATTCGTTAGAGCAAGTTATTCGTGAAGAAAGTTCACCAACTTCGCTACCTGTTGTTACTCTCGGAAACATCGATCGAGTGGCTGAGCGTGACTATCGGGAGCAATGTGTCGATCGCTTGATTGAGCTTGTACTTTACATCGAAAACTATATAGGAGTTGGTCGGATTTTCATTCCTTAACACTGTCGGCTTTAAGGGACGATTGAGCGATCGGGCTTTTTATTATTTGTTAAGGGCGATCGCGCTTCAAAAACCTTTAAAGCAGGCGATGGGAGAAGGTTGTAGAAAGGTGAGGGTGATGAGGTGCGAGCGCTTTTAGGAGTGAAGGGGCGATCGTAATTCAAGGGCGTGTTTTTTACTATCAGGGACTTGGTGAAGGGCTAGGTGATGAAATTAACTCACCATTTTTCCAATTTCCTGATTTACGAGTGCCATCAGAATATATAATTATTCCTAAACCGTTGGCCTTGTCATTCTGCCACTGCCCTTCAAAGCGATTGCCATTAGCCCATGTGTATATTCCATAGCCATAATATTTTCCATAAAGCCAATTCCCGGAATAACGATCGCCATTAGACCAAACAGGGTAAGCTCATCTAATTTAGTATAAATTGTACTTGACAAAAAGACAAATATAAAAAATGTGGTATTTACGTATT
>NZ_JAUBOX010000138.1:0-11325 GCF_036700445.1 Microcoleus sp. T3_B1 | reverse complement strand
GACTAATTATGAAATGGAACCGAAAAATAAAAAATAAAGGTAACTTAGTTAATGCAGTTTAGATGTTTGACAGCTTAGGCATCTTATACCTAGAAAATAATTTAACAGCGGGCGCTTTTACGCGCGATCGCTTAGAAGTCCTCAACATCATTTCCGCCCAAGCTGCGATCTCCATCGAAAATGCCCGTCTCTATCAAACTTTAGAAGAAAAGGTGCAACAACGCACCGCCCAACTCGCCCAAGCAAACCAGGAAATTAGCAGTCTCAATAACAAACTTAAAGCCGAAAACCTCCGCCTCAGTGCTGAGTTAGAAGTCACGAAACGACTGCAACAAATGATCTTGCCCAAACAATCAGAACTTGATAAAATTAAAGGATTAGAAATAGCTGGATATATGGAACCTGCCGATGAAGTGGGTGGCGACTACTACGACGTGCTAACCCAAAATGATAAGGTAAAAATTACCATCGGCGATGTTACGGGACATGGTTTAGAAAGTGGCGTATTAATGATTATGGCGCAAACCGCCGTCCGCACTCTCCAACAAATGAACGAAACCGATCCGGTGAAGTTTCTTGATGTGTTAAACCGCACCCTTTATGCCAATATCGAGCGCATCGACTCGTCTAAAAACATGACCTTGGCTTTGTTAGATTATCAAGATAGTAACTTTACCCTCAGCGGTCAACATGAAGAAATAATTGTAGTCCGTACTGATGGTAACATCGAACGGATAGATACCACGGAACTCGGCTTTCCTCTGGGATTAGAGGAAGATATTGCTGATTTTGTTTGCCAAGTTGAAGTGCATCTTAATCCAGGGGATGTAGTAGTTCTTTACACAGATGGAATTACCGAAGCTGTAAATATAAATAAAGTGTATTACGGCATAGAAAGATTGTGCCATGTGGCCAAAGAAAATCGCCACAAAACGGCTGAAGAAATTCGACAAGCAGTAATTGATCATCTGCTGCAACATATTGACAAACATAAAGTTTTTGACGACATTACGTTGGTAGTCATAAAACAGAAATAACGCAAGTTGGTAATTGGTAATTGGTAAATTGTTTGAGCGTCCGACGATCGAAACCGACTTCACGCCCAACAATTTTGGAAATGGTGCGCGGACTCATACCAATTTTTTATGAGGCTGCATAGAATTCGATCCCCCCTAGCCAAGAGGGCGGGCACGGGGGCACCGCCCCTACTAAGGGGGGGACCGGAAGCTTCTTGAAGTCAACCCCTACTCCCCTTTTTAAGGGGGATTTAGGGGGATCGATATCTGTGCAACTTCACATTAAATTGGTATCAGGAAGGTGCGATCGAAAGCTGAGCGCCACGTCTGTGCTAAAATCCAAAATTCCTCAAACACATCAACCAACTTGTGGTAAAGTTTTGTGTCGATCGCCCGTTAGCGGAGTCCTCCCAGAGGATCGGTCAAATATCAATGCAAGTTCAGTTAAACGCGCTCACAGCAATGTTTTTGCCAATTTTCCCCCTAGCTCAAACAATCGCCGCACCTCCCGCCCAACAACAACTGCTGATCCAGCCAGAAGCCCCCCTACCCGAAAACCAACTGGATTTACCACCACAGCCAAGCAGCAGCTTGCTAAAAACGATAACTGTGCCCCAACAAGTGCGCGTTTTACCGGGAAAACTCGACAACATCCCGGTTTTCAACAGCAACAGTCCGGAAGTCGTGCAAACCGAAGGCATTTTGCTCTCCACATTTCCCCAGGAATCAAAACAAGTACCTTCGGCTCATTTAAACTTTGCCTTCAAAGGCCGATTTGACATCTTTGCCCACCACATCGCCAGGGCTAAAAATCGCGAAGAAACTCGCACCTTATTTCAAGGAATAATTGTCCACAATCCTAACTCCGAACCTGTTACTTTAAATGTCTTGCAAGGAGCAACTTATTTAACTCGGCCGGATGCCTTGTTTGTCGATTTGCCGTCGTATTTAGAAAATAGATTCGGCACTGTGTTTGCGGGGCCTGGAAGCCGCATCACGAGCGATGTATTGCGGGGGTTCAGACAAGCCATTTTGCCCGCTGCGATCGAGATTCCGGGCAATCAGAGCCGAATGCTGATGAATTTGCCGATACCTGTGGGGAATGTCACGCCTTCTTCCAACGGTCGATCGACCTTAATGCGAATGTCGAGCAGCAATTCGGTTTATGTAGCGTCATTAGCAATGTTTGCTCCTCAAAGTCAAGGAGGAGTCGAACAATATCCGACTTTAGAAGAGTGGGAAAATATTTTAAATACCAAAGGTTTAGCAGGGCCCAGAGATTTAGCACCAACTCCGAAAGGCGAAAATCCGGTGCAAAAAATTTATGGCCGCGTGGCAGGAGTCGCTGAAGGTTCCCAGTGGCAAGCTAAAATTACGGACAATTCGAGAACCGATTATTTAACTATTCCCAAGCGCGGCGAGTCATTTTCCTATGCTTTGAGCACAACGGATACGGGGACTTTTGGCACCGGTCAAATTCAAAGCGCTAAAATGTTAGCTCGCTATCCCGATACTGCTTATTCTGCTCACGGTAATTACGGGATTCAATACAACTTAACTTTTCCGCTTTACAACAAATCTCGTGAATCCCAATCTGTTAGCATTAAAATGCAAACACCCGTCAAGGCAAATACAGAAGCGGGGGGATTGATGTTTTACGATCCTCCTGAAAATCGGATATTTTTCCGAGGTACGGTGCGGGTGATGTTTAAGGATGATACGGGCAAGACTTTGACGCGCTACATTCACATCGTGCAGCGCAGGGGACAGCAGGGGGAACCTTTGGTGAATGTGAATATGAAGCCGGGGGAACGCCGTTTGGTGCAGGTGGATTTCTTGTATCCGCCGGATGCGACGCCGCCCCAAGTTTTGACTGTGCGATCGAGTAATTAGTTATTGGTTGACGGTTGGCTGTTGACGGTTGACGGTTGACTTTTGACTGTTGACTGTTAACCTTTTGGTTTTTGTGTTAATGAGTTAAGAGAAGCATTACAGTGGCTTGCAGCCGCATGAGGTACACTAAGCCAAACATTTTCAACAGCTTGCTGCGAGCTGACCGGTCAGATCGCACATGGGACGGATTTAGCCCAGAACTTATTACTTTTTTCATAAGCCGAAGTGTTTTTTAAGACAAGACCTTAACGCCATCTTTTGCCGCTTGCGAGTGTAAATCATCTTGTTGACAGCCAAGCAGCTTGTCATCTACCATAGGTATGGAATTTGATAGGACTTGAATTACTGGCAAGGTATAGAGAAATATCTGTTAGCTCTGACCAACAGAAGTTTGCCACCGGGTGTTCTATATCTCATTGCCCGAATTTTACATGAACTTTTTTAATATCTGGTTCCACACTAAGCATGGATGAGCTTTGAGCATTCAGTAATCATTAATGCCGTCTGGCAGGTAGAACGTTGAGTTGATATGAATACAGCACCTTTATTCGTGAATCATTATCAGACTAAACTTCAGATTGATAATCCTTTTTTCGATGTTTTTTTGGTAGTTGCTTTAATTGTCTTATTTTTCATTACTTTACGTCCGTCTTTTAATGACGATACACTATCTTCTTTGCAGACGAATCAGTTGAAGGGTTTTGCAATTATTCTGATCCTCTTTAATCACTTATGCTATTACACTGAACCTGCACCCTCTCTGTATGGAATTTGGTCAGAAGCTGGCATGGTTGGAGTTGCTATCTTTTTAATTTTTTCTGGGTATGGATTATCTATATCTATGCAAAATAAAGGAATTAAAGGGTTCTTCTTAAAAAGAGTATCCAGGATATTAATTCCCATAGTATTTGCTCTAGGGTTGCTGCTTTTTTTGAAAATATTATTAGAAGGAGTCGAGCAAAATATTTTGCTTGAGCTTCCACGAATATTATTTTTTATGTATAGCTTAGATGGTAAAACTTGGTTTATAATTTTTATTTTATTCTGGTACTGTCTCCTTTATTTAACTTTCAAATTTGGTCTTTCAAATCAGCATAAATTAATATTTTTATTCTTGATATCGCTGGCGCTAATTTCTATCCCAGAAACTATGTTTTTGGCAAAAGTAAATGCTTTCAGCTTTCCTTTTGGTTGCTGGATGGGACTAAATTCATCCTTGATCAAAGACAAAATTAATAAAATATTGAATGACAAAATATTAAGTTATATAGGTTGTATAGTAGGTAGTATTTTATTGTCCACATTCCTATTTAAGGCATCAGAGATATTCCACTTTCGTGCTTACTCGGCAATTTGGTCAATTTTAGTTTTAACTGTTATACTGTCTGGTTCTTGTATTATCTATCTTAGTGCTTTTAGGAAGGTAAAATTTAATTTGCCTGCAGAATTAATAGCTTGCACTTTTGTCGTTTCAATTTTATATCTAAATTATTTGAGTATGGTTTTTGACCTCGCTATTGAAGGACCAGCAAATATCTATTGGTGTTTAATTCGTAGTATTTTACACATTTCAATAAGTCTCACCTTGCTTTTTTTGATTTCTTTATTGACAAAATTTAAAGTTTACTCTCTATCTCTCTGCTTTTTAGGAGATATTTCTTTTGAATTATTTCTGACTCATAATACGTTCCTTATTCATTTTGACTTTATTTTGTTTAGGGGGCCTGTAGCTATAACCTTGGTCATTTACTTCTTACTTGTTTGTTGTCTTAGTTTGGTTTTAAAGCGACTCAGTGCTAAGACTGTAAGGGCGCTGAGTACAGCCTACCAAAAATAGCTAGACCAGATCGCAGACCTAATCCACCCGTAGATTTTTTCCGTCCTCATTACAGCGCTTTTCAACCGCATGAGGTACAGTAACAGCAATTAACAAACCAATTTTGAATGTCTTTAAGGGAAATAAGATATAAAGCATCTTTAAGGACTATTTCTAAAGAGTCGCGGCTGCTAATAACAAGAGAACGTAAAATTTATTTAAGTTTAGACCAAGAATTTTCAATTGGATTAAAATCAGGAGAATAAGGAGATAAATAAATAACCCTAGCTCCGGCTGCTTCAATGAGTTCTTGAATACCCTTAACTTTATGAGCAGAAAGATTATCCATCACAACAACGCCTCCCGGTCAGAGGCAAGGAACTAATATATCCTTAGTCAACTGCCAACAGTCAACTGTCAACAGTCAACTGCGAACTGTCAACAGTCAACTGTCAACAATTAACTAATTAAAGCGTCAAAGACTGAGGATTTGTCTCAATCAATTTCGCTAAATCTTGCAAGAAAGACGCCGCGTCAGCACCGTAAATAATCCGGTGATCGCAAGTAATATTCACCTGCATTTGCCGCTTCACTCCCATCAAACCATCCTCGTTTGCCACTACTTGCGGCCGCGAAGAGCCGATCGCCAAAATCGAGCCTTGATTCGGCGGCAAAATCGCGTCAAACTTGTCTACTCCAAACATTCCCAAATTGGAAAGAGTGAAAGTTCCCGTGCTGTATTCATCCGGCTTCAACTGCTTGGTGCGGGCGCGATCGACTAAATCCTTCCAAGTGCGGGAGAGCGAATAAATATCGAGGCGATCGGCATTTTGCAACACCGGCGTAATCAAACCGCCGCCATCCATCGCCACCGCTACCGCCACATTAATATCAGCGCGGTGTTGAATACCCGACTCCAAATAACAAGCATTCAGCAGAGGATGTTTTTGTAAAGTTACTGCTACAGCCTTCGCCAGCATAGCCGTCATCGTGACGCCCTTGGACTTAATTTGTTTGTAGAGTTTGTCCAGATTATCAGTAGTAATTGTGTAACCCACGCGGAAAGACGGCACGCTCAAACTTGCTTCCATATTCCGCACCACCGCATTTTGCAGCGCATTCATCGGTACTCTTTGGCCCGAAAGTGCGATCGCCGGGACTGGTGCGGGTGCGGGTTTGGCTGCTGCGGGGGCGGGTGCTGCAGATGCCGGTGCGGGTGCTGCGGGAACTGTTACCGCTTGCTGAACCGGAGCTGGTTGAGCTTTGCCGGCTGCTGCTTCCACATCCTCTGCGACAATGCGACCGTTGGGCCCGCTGCCTTTGATAGAATTCAAATCTACTTTAAACTCTTTGGCTAACTTGCGAGCGCGGGGAGAAACGACGCTGCGGCCGTTTTGGCGGCTGACATTTTGCTGCAAACCTGCTGAGGATGTAGCTGCGCTCACAGGAGCGGGGCTGGGAGCGGGGGCGGCGGCTGCGGTTGGGGCGGCGGATCCTTGCTGCTGAGCTGCGGCGATTTCGGCTTCTGTTTCTGCTACCAGGGCGATTGCCGCTCCTACCGGAGCAACTTCGCCCGCCGGTACGATAATTATTGCTAAATAGCCTTCGTAGAAAGACTCGACATCCATGTCGGCTTTGTCGGATTCAACCACTACCACCGTTTCGCCTTTTTCTACTTTGTCTCCGGCGGATTTGACCCAGGAAACAATTTTGCCCTCTGTCATGGTAGAACTCAGGGCTGGCATGAAAACTTCGCGAATCATCTGTAAAAAGTCCTTTTGTGTTGGTAATAGGTAATCGGTATTTGGCAATTGATAATTGGCGATCGGCCACCGGCAATACTTATTATTATGCCAGTCTCTCGCATTCTTGATGTGTGACTGTTGACTCAAAATCAATTGCCAATTACCGATCGCCAATTACCACTTACCAATTTCTAAATATCACCTCGAATTTCTTCGACTATGCCGTCGCGGAGGAGTATTTCTACTTGCATTTTTTGAATCAAGTTTTCTCCGAGCCCGACAGTGAATGTGCCGTCAATTTGACCTTGACTCACTTCTTGTTCCAGGTCTAGCACCTGCACTTGCTGAAGCTGTTGCAGGTTTTGGTTTTTCTGTTCTAGCAGTTCGCTTTTTCTTTGATTCACCTGCACTTGAATGTTTTCTATTTGCTGCATTACTTGCGGGCCTGGGGGCTGCAGATTTTGCTTTTGGATTTCTGAAATCATCCGCTGCCCTTGCATTTCTAACTGTTGTAGCTGAGAGTCTATTTGGTTGATTTGGGCTTGGAGTTGCTGTTGAGCTTCTTCTTTCCAGCGGGGAGTAACGACGACTTTAACGTTAATCGATCGCTTCAAGAGTAATTGTGGTTCCATAAAGTTGTTGCTTGTCAATTAGGAATTAGGCATTAGTCCTGGGCCATTAGTTGGTAAATATGAACTAATGGCCCAGGACTGAGGACTCGGACTCGGGACTCGGGTGTTGGGATAATTTTTTCTTTTCCATTCCCCAAGTCCTGCGAATATTTCAAAACATCCCGTCAATCATATCGCGGTAGTGTTGCGTCACAACCGGGCGCTTAATTTTCAGGGTCTGGGTCAACATTCCATTTTCCATCGAAAATGGCTCCTGAATCAACCGGAACGGGCCGATGCGATCGTCCGCGCGGTATCCGGGGCGATTTTGCACCTCTCGGTTCAATTCTTTTCGGAATAAATCTTGAATAGTCTTGCTATTCCAGTCAATTTCGTGTAATGGGGGATTCTGAGTTTCTGCCCATTTCTGCACGGCTTCTGCATTGGGGACAATTAAGGCGCCGACTGATTTCTGGTCTTGACCTACTAGCATAATTTGGTCGATGTAGGGGCTGCGGAGGCAGGCGTCTTCTATGGGCTGGGGTTCGATGTTTTCGCCGTTGGTGAGGACGATCGTATCTTTGGCCCGCCCGGTCAAGATTAAGTCGTTTCCCGGTGTCAGCCAGCCCAAGTCGCCGGTGTCGAACCAGCCCTCGGAGTCGATCGCCTTGGCAGTCGCTTGGGGATTAAGATAATAGCCCTGCATAATTTGCGGCCCCCGCGCCAATACTAAACCGCGCTGGCCTGTGGGCAGTTGCTGTCTGGTTTCTGGGTCTACTATTTTAATTTCCGTATGGGCTAGAGGCTGTCCTGCGGAACCTTTAAGATTGTGCCAAGGGCGGCGCACAGTTAAAACCGGCGAAGTTTCGGTTAAACCGTATCCCACTAACAAACCGATATTCGCTATTTCAAAGAAATTGTCTATATGCGCGGCCAAAGAACCGCCACCGCTAATCGCCCATTTTAAGCGTCCCCCTGTAGCTTCCCTGACTTTTTGGTAAACCAGTTTTTCGGCGAGGGCGTGTACGGGCGACAACACAATGCTTTTGGTGCGGGCGATTAGTTTTTCGGAAGCAGAAGCCGGTTTCAAACTAAGAGTTAATCCTTGGAAAATGCGGCGGTTCTCGATGTATTGCTGGCTGGCAGATAACAGGAAATCCACCAATTTTTGTTTGTTAGGTGGCTGTTCCCGAAATTGCTTTTGTACGGCCTCATAAATCGATTCCCAGATGCGCGGAACGCTGACCATGTACTGGGGTTTGTAAGTTTTAAAGTCTTGTTTGAAATAGCGAATATTGGTGTAAATTTGCGTGCATCCTTGGGAAAGCAGGAAGTATTCGACGCTGCGTTCGTAGGCGTGCCAACTGGGCAGAATGCTGAGGGCGCCCTCGCCGGCTTCGGGCTGGAGAACAGTGCCCAAGGTGGTGAGTTGGTGCAGCAGGTTCCCGTGAGTCAGCATGACGCCTTTGGGTTTGCCGGTGGTGCCGCTGGTGTAGAGGAGGGTGGCGAGGGTTTGAGGCTTGTGGTTGGTGGGTTTGAGGGGACGGTTTGCCCCTGTGGTCATCACTTGGGAAAATTTGACTGTGTTGAGGGTTTGGCTGGTTTCCGGTTCTTCGTCGGAGAGGAGGACGATGAGTTGGATGGGCAAATCTGGGAGGCGGTGTTGCAGTTTTTTCAGTAATGCCAGGTTTTCGACTACCAAGGCGCTGCTGCCGCTGTCTTGGATGATGTATAGGAGTTCTTGAGGGTCGGCGGTGGCGCCTCGAACAACGTTCGCGGCCCCGGCCATCATGATACCTTGGTCGGCTATCAGCCAGCGGGGGCTGTTGTCTGCGAAGAGGGCGACGCGGGGAGGGACTGCTTCTTCGGGATTTGGTTCAATGCCGAGGGCTTGGAGGCCGGCGGCGAATTGCTGGATTTGTTGGTAGAGGTCGGTGTAGGTGAGTTTGATTTCTGGCTGGCTGTGGGGGTCGTGGAGGGCGACGGTTTGAGGAAATCGCTGTTTGACGATCGCCCAAATTTCGGGTATCGATCGAATGGAACTGTAATCGATTAGCTTGCTGAGGTTCGCGCGTTCGCGATCGGTCATTTGGGATGATGTGTAAGATGCTGGGTTGTTCATAGTTATTTTTGCGAGTTGTGCGAGATTAAAGTGTTTTATCTAAATCTAGTATGAAATGTATCCTAACTGTATCTGCTTGGGTAGGGACAGTTTGCAAATCTGTCTCTACCTTTTAATTTTTATTTTCTCTTATTTGTTGCCTTTTAAGTTGACACTTTTGGTTTAATTTTGTTACAGAAATCGATGAACTGACGGAAAGTAGTCAGTTGTTCGGGCTGAATTTGAATCCTTGTCAATAGTTGTTCCAAATAAAATGGCTTGAGTACATCTCCCGGTCGTTTTTTTGAATAGGTAATATTTTTAGCTTCAAATAACGCTCTCAAATAAGCTCCGTGAAACTGAGCGTGAGTATTAAAGTCTTGATATCTGCCCATATTTTCGGGACAGTTAACTGAAACATCGTAATATTTAGTATAATCTAGCAAAGGTTTGTTTTGAGGATTTCTGGAATAAATCTTCCGATTACCCAACAGCCAAGTTTCCAAGCAGCGATTCTGAAATATCAGCACAAGTTCTGCATTGTATAATTTCAATTTCTGCTCAGTTAAAAAATCATAAATTTCTGTTGTGAGTTCGGCAACAGTATTTTCCTCGGCATCGAGACATACTACAAAATAGCTGTATTTTCCGTTTGAGTTAATTTCGGCGATCGAACGCGGGATAAAATCGTATATTAATGAAGGATATCCTTCACCGCTAATCAAGTAATAATTTTTTTCATTCACATCATCGCAATTATCAACTCGCTGCAATTCCGGTAAAAGATGAGCCAGCCATGCAGGATAAACTTTTCTCTCGGATTGCTTCCCTTCGACTAAAAAATACAGATTCATCAAACTTTAATTCCCTCGCTGTATTCTTCTAGATTAATCAGTTGCGTAAAAGCTTGATGCCTCGATTTTCCCAACTTCAAATCTTTAGCATCTATCACAGTTACAACCCCACCTTTGCGAGTGACTATTTTCCAGTGCTCCATCCCAATATTATTGATTATGTAGGGATGGTGGCTGGTAAGAATGAATTGAATATTTCTATTTTCTACAATTAAATCTGTCACCACATCAATACAGTTAATCCCCAAGCTGTTTTCAAATTCGTCGATCAGGATTACAGTGCCTTCGGGCGACAAGTACAGTTCACTAATATGAATTAGCGTTTTCAGCATTCCTGATGAAATGTTATTTTGAAATATCCAATCAGTGACACCTTTCTCTTTTATCTGAATGGGAAAACTCGTAAATGATGAAGTGTCATCTTCTACCGCTTCTATTTTTACATCTTCAACTTGAGGAAATATTTCTATAAATGTGCGTTTAATGTTATTAAAAACCTCTGAGTAGTCGCGATAAATAAAAGCGAGTTTAATTTGAAGTGGCAAGTTGCTTGCTTTAAGGTTATCCAAGGCAATCTCAATTTTTGAAATTGTTGTCCTCATGATATCGTAAAAACCATCAAGGGAACTCATATTGTTTATAACTATTTGATTAAAAGCCTGGTGAACAGGTGAAATATCTTCCTCTTGATTTAAAATTTCAACAGCACTTTGAAATGGCGATAATTTAGGAGTTTTATTCCCGTTAAGTATAATTTCATTAGCTATTCTGTCTATAATTACATTTCCCTGTCTCCCTAAATATTCTCTAATAATCCTAAATTCATTAGTTTCGTCTTCCTTATCAAGAATCATGGGCAGATTTTTTTTTGTTTCAAATTGACCTTGCCAGCGGTACTCAACATTATTTACTGTCGAGAATGTAATATCCCAACCTAAACCATTTGAGGACTCACCATTGGCTATCTCTTTTAAACGCAAAATTCCTTGCAAAATTTGTGTTTTGCCCACACCAGATACCCCAACTAATAAAGCCAAGTTGGAAAAATATATCGGTTCAAAACGCCACTCTCGTAAATTATCCCAAAAAGCTAATTTTTTAATTCTCATTTCCGCGTCCCCTCAATTATTTGCGTCCCTCAGTATTTATCAGCCTGCATCTGCGGTTAAAAACTCCCCTCAAAAACCGATTCCAGCCCCATCTCCATCAATTCTACTATAGCAATCCTAAATGATTCAGATAAATTTGTAGGGGTAGTGCTACCCCTACTCCCCGTGCCTACCCCCTAT
>NZ_JAUBOX010000137.1:0-11771 GCF_036700445.1 Microcoleus sp. T3_B1 | reverse complement strand
TGGGATGGGCGTCCCGCCCGTCCAGAAAGGGCGGGCGGGACGCCCAACCCACTTTCAAGAGTGTAAATTATTTAATTAGCGATCCTTAGATGGAATAAAAAAGTGGAAAGGACTTGGCATCTTTCGGCTTTACGAACACTCTTTGCTGGGGCTGCAAGTTCAAGCTATCGAATCTTTCTCTAGTCAAATTAGCGTTTACTACTTGACCGTCATCTAAGGTTAATTCTACCTGAATTTCCCATCCCAAATGAATCAAGCGACTGATTCTGGCAGGCACTGTTGCACTATTTTCTGTAGTTTCAATTACTACGTCGTGAGGGCGCAAGAAAATCTCTGGGTTGGCGGAGTCAAAGCCGTTGTCTTGAAACATTCTTGAACTGCTAGGCAATACATTGACTGGACCGATAAAACTCATTACGAAAGCACTCGCTGGATTGTCGTAAATTTCTGCTGGTGTGCCTACTTGTTCGATTTTACCTTTATTCATTACTGTAATGCGATCGGCAACTTCCATCGCTTCTTCTTGATCGTGCGTCACAAAGACTGTGGTAACGTGAACTTCGTCGTGCAGTCGCCGCAACCAAGCGCGCAAATCTTTGCGAACTTTGGCATCGAGAGCTCCAAAAGGTTCGTCTAGCAGTAACACTTTCGGTTCCACAGCCAGGGCTCTGGCGAGGGCCACCCGCTGCCGCTGGCCTCCTGAAAGTTGCGACGGGTATCTATCGCCCAATCCTGCCAATTGCACTAAATTCAACAATTCTTCTACCCGCGATTTGACTTTCGCGGGCGGTGTTTTCTGAATTTGCATCCCGAAAGCGATGTTTTTTCGCACTGTCATGTGCTTGAATAGCGCGTAGTGCTGAAACACGAACCCAATTTTGCGGTCTTGGACGCTAGTATTGGTCGCATCTTGGCCTGTCAGCCAGATTTTGCCAGAGTCGGGCATTTCTAAACCGGCAATCAGCCGCAGCAGTGTAGACTTGCCGGAACCAGACGGGCCCAGCAATGCGACTAGGGAACCCGATTCAATTTTTAAGCTGACTCGATCGAGTGCTTGGAAACTGCCAAACTGTTTTGATACGTTTTCTACAACTATCATTTAATTACGATTTTCCAATACTTTCAGCCTTTACGTACCTGATTTCTATCACTACTCTAGCAAAACAGTCATTTTAGGGGCCTTTTGGGCCTCATTTTTGGCTGTTCACCTGTCCCAGTGTCTCCTACATGACACTCGCTTACAAGCAAGCTCTTCTATCAATCTTCTACCTTGCACCCATAGGCGATATTTGCGATCGCGCTTCCTCTAATTCCCGCTTTACCGCTTCATACTTGCCCTCAAGCTCATTATGATTGGCTTGGAGCATATTGATTTGAAATTGGGCGTCCGCTAAAGCTTCTTCAGGAGTAAAGCCGTAGATTTTGGCATCGGCGATCGCGTCAGTCACGCTATGCGTATGTTGTGATTGTAGGCTTTCGGCTTCTGACCGGGACGGTATTGGGTTAAGCATCCCGTCATGACTAACGCAACCCTGCTTAATTAACTCGATAAATTTATCCACCGCTACACTCATGTTGCCCGTCATCCGAAGCAGTTTGACTGTTTCCGGCTTAAGCGTTAGTGTCACCCGTATTGCACCCGTACCTTTTTTATTTACACCAGGTTTTAGGTTGGTTAAACTTTTTGGGTTAATTTTCATTGTTTCTCTAGTGTATTTTCTGGAGTAGCCCCCTACTGTAGGGGGCTACTTGTAAAAATGCCAGCTTAGACTAGCAGGTCAAAGATGTTGGCTAAGTTTTTAGGTTTTTGGATACCAACAGTCGATTGGAGTTTGGCTACCTTCTCTTTCAGTACCTGTAATTGAAGCTCAACAGCATCAAGCCTACTTTCTATCGTCTCCGTCTCACCGGTATTACTTTCGCTAACTTCTGCGAGTAAATTGTTTAACTCGGTCAAAAAGCTTACCTTGAAAGCATTTAGGTCGAACTGAGAATCTCTTTCGATTAATTCGTTAACCCTTTCGGCGACACAAAGTAAATATTTGTTGATAGCCTTGATAGCTATTTCATTACTTATTGTTCTGGGTAGATACCGCGCGTACTCAGACTCTGTGTATTCAAACGTAGGTAATTTTTCCATTGGTTTTGTTGGGTAGTTTAGGTAAGGCTAGTTTAACGTCATTGCGGACGGTATCAGATCAAAAGGGTAACAGCGCCAAGTTTTTGAAGGTATAACCATTTTTCCTTTGTACCCCTTGAACGTTGTCAGCAATTCCTGATTGTGCGATAGCGCCCAAAAAGATCGATTTTCCTCGCGACCGATAGCCGTTAGTGTTGCACCATTCCTTCATGGCAGTTGCTGACTGTTACCAGTCAATAAGGTTTTCGGTTTCAATGGTAGGTAAAGTATTAGCCGTATCTGACAAAATATTATTATCATTTGACCTGTGACGCTCAAATTCATTGTTTGTCACCGCAATCCCTATTTCCAGTAGCCATCTACAAGTGTGAGAAATAGTAGGAAAACTTTTGGCAACAGTTAGCTGCTTTATTTTTTCCATCATCTCGCTTGATAATCGAGCGTGAATTTCATTTTTTACCATTCATCCTCCTTTAGCTCAAAGTTTGTCAGTTCTAGCAGTTCCCGGAAAGCGTCGGTATTGGTTACCCCAAAAGTTTGACTAAGTAGTAAGTCAAGGAATAACAAATTGCGATGAACGTCAACAATCGTGACGTTACTCACAAAAGAAATTGGCACGTCGCTATATTTTTTTAGGGGCGTGGCTGTAATCAACGCTTCGCGTAGTTTTTGTTGTGCCAGTTTAAGACTTTGAATTACTTCCCTTGTGTTAGCTGATATTTCGCACAAGGTGTCGCAATATTTTTCGATTTGATAGTATCTTTCGTCGTTGTAGTTCATGGTTTTTCTAGTCTCTCTGTGTGTATTTCTGGGAGTAGCCCCCTACAGTAGGGGGCTACTTATAAAAATGCCAACTCAAACTAACCGATTAAGTTGACTGCGTAACTGGGCCAGCCTAAATATTTGTTTTTGACAAGTCTTAAGCAAGTCAACTGCTAACGTCAGGTTTAGTTTTAGGAACCTTGCTTGTGAAGTAGGGATTAAGCTATTGACTTCTTCCAAGGTGTCAATCAAATTAGCAAAGTTATTGCAAAATTTCCGATCTTTTGTTACCCTCTCTACCTCTTCTATCCAATCACGCGTTGTTCTTTTGGTTCTCATTTTTTGACAAATACATAGACGTACTTCCCTCTTTTTGACATTACTCTCCATCCCAGAGCTCGGATATCGAACTGTAGTTGATCGGGCTTAATGCGCGGAATAAGCCCGGACTCTGCGTGAGAATCTATCCTTTGCTTTAAGGCTTTAGGGTCTACTTCAATTAGTATCGATTTGGGGCTTGTTTCCCATTCTGACGTCGGGATACCCGAAAGCTCGCTTAAAGTCTCAGCGAGAATTACTTCGTAAATGCCCTCCTTTGATTTTTTTCTGAATTCAAAGTAACCCTCGAAAAAGTCAAAGGCTTCACCAAGTTCACCCCAAACGCCTGTACACAACCCTGCAACAATAACATCGGAAACAAGTTTCCAAGACTGTTTTGAGTAGCTAGCTGGAAAATTGCTTTTTACTCTGAGCTGGCATTCATGGTGCAACTCCCAGTTAGGGGGAGTGTCGTTCCAGTAAATGCTTAACTCTTTTTTTAGAGAGTTGATAGCCAAAGTATCAGGGTTAATCAATTGGTCTAAATTCTGCTTTGGCTCGAACTTGACGGTTATTAATCTCCGTCGTATTTCAGGGCTATCGATACGCCAAACAGTTGTAAACACTTTTGGACAGAATACGTAAAATGGAATATTTTGCCCTTTACCGTTGCTGATACTTTGCTTATCCGTGTACCTGTCGTACCCGTTGAGAAGGGCCGTTAATACGTCCCGTTCATCAAAGAATTCTTTGTCAGCATTGTCGAGCAAATAAAAGCAGTTTTTCTCAATCGAGAAGGTAGATGGATCGGCCCATCTAATTTGATTGATGTCATTTTTGATACTTGCAGCCGTTGATCGGGCGTTAAGGGTACTGCCTGTTACGCGGGAAAATATTTTGATACACTCCGACTTTCCTGAGCCCGGCTCCCCCCTTAGTTCTAGTATTGGAAGGATGTCGGACAAGGCGCTCGGTAAACTCGCATAAGCAGCAAGTAATGGATAAACGATATCGGGCACAGGGATTGCTATCGTCATCCGAAAAAGGTTTTCTAGTTTTCTTCCTATCGTTTCACCTTCAATCGGAATTTTGTTGCTATCGTCTTGCTTTAACCTTTTAAGCCTCGCATATTTTCCGATGTCTAGTTCATTGTCAACAGGCTCACCATCTTCTATTGGATTGACTAAAGCTTGCCTTACTTTTTCGGGTAAATCTTTGATACTCATTGCCACATTCTCACGATTAAATCGATAGATTTAGCCAGCGCTAGTTGGTCACTAGTAGAGTCAGCGTTACTAGGGACATGGGTTAGTAATATCCCTAACTCATGCAATGTGGCGATAGACGAATAATCCCGTCCGAGATGTCGTTTAAGAAACTCAAAACGTGCTTCTAACTTTTCAGTTTCGGTCTCTGCCTTTTGGTAGGTTTTACCACTACCGCTAAAGCTGCTAGAAGTAATAGCAGTCAACACCCCTTTATCGATTTCTGTCAAGTCAGTATTCGCCTTTACTGCGACAACAATTGTGTTTTTTACCTTAGCCTCCCAGTAGGCGATTGTTGTCGCATCTAAATCGGGTTTTTTGGTTTCCTCTAAAAATTGAGGATTAACGTAGGGCGCAATAACTGCTGAAACACAATCACTGTCAATACTTTCCAAGACATCCTTAGCAAAACCGTAAAGGTAGTTTTCGCTTGATTCGACTTCCTTGTCCTCAAACTTTCTCGTTTCATTGTTCCAAGTAGGTTTTTTCGTCTTCCAAAAACTTACGATAACTTTTTGCATTCCGTCAACTTTCCAAGCCTTATCCTTTGAATTTTCTATTCCAATAGATTCACTGTGCAGCAAGCCGTAAAAATGAACTGCTTTATCATCGACACTGTAGTAAGCTTCAGCAAATATGATGCGATCGTGTATCGTTGTCTTGTCAGCCTGAATAAACAGTCGATTTGGTTTGTTTTCCTTACCTTCGTAAAAATTGATAGCCATTGGTATGTTGTTAGGGGTACTGGCGGACGTGTTGGCATTTTTACAAGTAGCCCCCTACTGTAGGGGGCTACTCTAGGAAATGCACACAAAAAAAGAGAAAGCTAGCTTCACACTATGCAGATGATGTGACTCTAGCTTTTTTACTTGTGACCTTACCGATCGGATACCAGCCTAAAACTCAACTAACAATTCATTAAGCTCTTGGCGGGTAGGTGGGAACTGTCCACCCCGTTCGTAGTGGGTAAGCAACCGACTGTAGGTGATGCCCGACTTCAAGTCCCCAAAGTGTTTGGCATAGGCGTAAAGCCCTAACTCTTGTGCTTCTAGTACCATTGCCAGCTTGTCCTTTGGGGCGGTTCGCCGTTCGACTACCTTGTAGTGTTGCGTCATCCTCACCGGTTCCGGTAGTGGCTCATATGCCTTTTTTGCGATCGCTTCGAGGCACGTTAGTACCCGCAGCACCTCGGTAGTTGCTGGCATCCAACAGGCCAGCTTAAGTACGGCCCGTGGGGGCAACAGGTAGTTGAGGTGGGGTTTTCCTATCCAGCAGATACCGAGTACGGGTTCCGAGTGTTCAATGAAGGTTTCGGGACAACTGAACAAGCCATCCCCTACCAGTTGTGGTTCAAAGTTGCGGATTAGGCGATCGGTAGTTTTTGGCTCAACGCCATAAAGGGCATCTACCTGTTCCGGTAATAGCACGGGAGCCTGGTAGTAGTACAACCACGGCTTAACGCCAGTACCGATATCAATGCAGGCGAAAGCCTCGGTGTGGCGGATACCATCAAACACGGCGTCTCGATACCAACGGAGTGCAAGGGGCTTATCCCACGAATAGTTAAGACAAGTCGATCGTGGGGCACGCGAAGCGGACTGTTGTGACATAATAATAAAGCCAAAGGCTCTGATACAGCCAGAAGCAAATGCCCCGAAAGTGTTAGTACCACCGTAGGGGCCTTCTGTTACTTACGACGATCGCACCAAAACTCACTTCACGTCAACCCTTAAAATCAGTCATATTCAGTCTATTTTTACAAGTAGCCCCCTACAGTAGGGGGCTACTCTAGGAAATGCACACAGATACTAGCAAATACTCTCATTTATAAAGTACGATATTTTTTTTAACCAAAGGGATAGGTTTGTTCAGTAAAGGTAGTTTAAGTACGGCCCGGTCAAACTCGCAATCAGCCAATGGCCGACGTTCATCTGGTTTCACTTTTTCCCCTACCACAATTATTTCCTTAGTCTGTTTTGCGTACTTCGTAGCAGACGTGCTCACACTCTCATTGAAGCCGTCTTTGTCGGGTAGCGCGTCAAATATTTTCAGTATTGCCGTAAATAAAGCTATCCCATCCTCCTTGTTCCTCACATAGGCATATCCTTCTAAGCCTTGTAAGCGAGCAATTTGACCACTATATGATAGACACTCTTTGCCTTTCTTCCAGATATACTTGGTGTCACCAAAAATAGTTTTGATTTTATTAGCCCAATCTTTGATGTCCGCAGGTGTCACGAGTTTTGCGAGTTTGGTTTGAGCGATTTTCGGATCGTCAGTAAAGCCCGCGCATCGTATCCACTTAACCCCTACTTTTTTATCAGGACTAACGAAATAAAGCTCAATTAGTGGAAAGCCTCGCAGTGGCGGTTTGCTACCTTTACCAGATACAGCACCAGCACCAGTACCTTGTTGGTATCCGATAGCAGTGATGTGGTGGATGATATCGCGGGTAGTACCCGAAAGTATGTAACTGGTAGTTAGGTCTTTTTCGTCTGGGAAAAATTCAAACACTTTACCTGTACCGATTCCCCTTGGGGTGATATCGAGATATTTGGGTGTCACCCAACTTTCTTTCCGAAAGTTAGTTACAGCTTGATTGCGTAATGGAAAACCCTTGCGGTACTCTTTCCACCATTCATCAAAATCAATACCACCGCTGGCGATTAGTTCGTTTATCGCAAAAAGCAGGGAGGGTTCCCCTTTGTTGCTGTCGAGAGTGAGACGTTTAGTGGTAGGTTTAGTGGTCACATTTAAAAATAGTAAACAATCATGCGTTGATTTTAGCTCAAAAAAAACTGTGTAAACCTATAGGGGTTCAACATAGCTTCTGGATCAAAAATAAGTTGTTTTGCGAGCTATATTAAAAAATAAGTATTTTAGGAGAAATGGTTATGGGTAGATTAGCTTTTTTAGTTGGTTACAAGGGACAAGACCCAAGCGAAAAACCTACTGATGCAACACTAGAAAGTTTAATTGGAACTTTTACGTGCACTTCTCGTGTTGCGGGTTTTCTTGGCATTGTAGACAAGCAATACGTACCGTCAGGCGAAGCTAACCGGGACAGAAAGGGTTACACAAAATCCGTACTTAATGCCGCAGGAGTAGCTACTGATGTCGTAGTACCTGCGGGTAAAATTAGTTACACACCAGACGCAAGCGCGAGGGCTAGAACAGTAATACTAAAAACGGGCGCATTAGCAAAAAAAACAAAACGTACTGTCTCGTTAACTTTTCCTAGTGCAATGACTGTTGCACAAATCGGAGAAGCGCTTGCCGAATATATTCCGGATGGAAAGGTTCAGCGAACTGGCACCGCTCCTAGTGCAACTGAAATTTATCCCCAGTACACCATTAAAGGCGGTAGAACCTATCCACTACCTTTAAGCGCAACTGCGGAAACGTCTACCAGTGTAGACGCGCCTAGCACTACCGCAGAACAAGCAGCTTTGTTGGCTAAAGCTAAGTAATAAATGAATTTCACATTCAATCAGGATTCGTGGAATCAAATTTGGGGGTTAAACTCAATACCTCCAGACGACAATAAGTACACTCGCGTTACTTGCCCTGTTTTACTATCCACCCCCGCTGTGGCGATAATGTTTTCTTTACCGGGTGCTGTCATCGATCCTTGGCGGTGGGGTGGATACCTTAGCAGAGAAGTAAATAGTGGTTTAATCGTAGGGGGGAGCAATGACGCCAAGTTTGATAATTCATTTAAAATCTACGTGAACAGGTTGCAAATAATCACTTACCCCCAAATAGTCAACAATTATACCTTAATTTTTGATGCTAATTACAGTGGCAATGTTTCACTGTTTGCGTGGGAGTATACAGGAGGAATAAATTGAGGTGACAACAAAAGAATTATTAGAAATAATCATTCTAATTATTGGTGGCGGTGGGGGAGCAGCAACGGCTGGTTTTGCTTTTGCGATGAGCAAGTACAGTACCCGGTTAGAAAACTTGTCCCTTCAAGTTGAAAAACACAATTTCAGTTACGGTCGAAAGATGCAACAGAATATCGATAATTTGGTTGTCGAACTAGGGATACTCAAGTGTGATATTCGGGATATTAAAGGGGTGCTCATGCGCGATGGAGTGTTACACGATCGAGCGGGCTTTCCGAATGAAAATATCCCTTCTCGCACCGATTGGACAATAGAAGATGCTTGAGATTGACAGGTACGCTTACCGATTTTTGATGTTCTCGCTTTGCACAAGCGCGGTAGGGGTTACGTTTGGGGCTTTATCGATCGGGCTAAAAGCAGCGGGTGATGCACCCGTAAACCTGACGACGCTGGCAACTACCCTGTTCGGTTTTGCGATCGCACTTGCAACCAAGGTCAAAGGAAGTTAGTTGGTTTCTTAGTGCATTTCCTAGAGTAGCCCCCTACTGTAGGGGGCTACTTGTAAAAATGAAGGTAAAAACATGGCAACAGTGACGCCGGGATACAATTCAACAATAAATGCGACGACTATCGAGGGGCAATTGTGGCAGTTGGTACACTTAATTAACAGTGCCGAAAAAGGCTTAACCGCCCAAAAACTCAATATAACCAAAAGTGACGAACAGATTTTAGAAGGGGATTTTACGATGCCCGGTACCGTGACCTTTGAGGAGTATAGTGGCATCTTTACTGACAAGGCTGCACCTTACTTGTCAACACTCACTTTTGAACCTGGTAGTGGTGGAACGATAAAAGGTACAACCTTGAGTCAATATTTTATTGATGTGGTTCAATACATAGTCTATTGGCAAAATCAATCAGCTAAAAACCCTAACAATCTAACTAACTGTACGTTAAAGTTCGACTACAATTCCCTTGAATATTCGGGTAGTATAACCTTGCCTTACACGTCCGTGATAGGGGTAAACGGCACAATTACCGAAACTGCAACAGAATGGTTGCTAACTTAAAAATATGGCTGAAAGTAAAATCTGGGGAGTAACGATTGAAGATAGCGCTCTCGCTTTTTCGACTGAAGGGATAAACCCTGGTAAATGGTTGAAAGAGTCAGCTAGTGAAGCGATTTCCGTTATCAAAAAAGGGGTTCAAACGGTTGTTGAATTTGGGAAAAGAATATGGGAAGGGGGAAAGGAATTACTGGGAGCGATCGCACGTGGGGATTGGGAATTGTTTGGTCAATGGCTCAGGGATGATCCGCTAGGGTTTTTAGCTGGAGGTGCTGCGGTAGCTGTCGCAGGATGGTTTATTGGTAGTGTCACTGGTTTGACAGCTATTGCCAGCGGTGGCATCGCATCTATGTGGGGTGCTTTAGGCAGTATCAAGCTTGGGGGAGTAGCGCTTGGGGCTATGCTCCCTACCCTGCAGCAAGCAATCGTGGGAACAACCAACACAGTCCTCAACGTTGACTGGATAAAGTCTGATAACGCTATCCTTGCAGAACTAAAAGCTGTTCATCTGTCGTTTATGAATACGTTCGGAGAGTCTGTTGGGCGGTTACTTGTAGGGATGTTTCTCGGTGGAGGAAAAGGCAATCCTAAGTTAAAAATAAATATTACTGGTGCAGCAGCAATATCTATTCAAGCGGAGCAAGATACCGGAAACAGTATTACTGAAGAATTGATTGACGAACTTTCAAACCTAGCTAACGTATTTATTCGATATGCGCGTAATCTTGCAGCAAAAGTAGGGTACATGAATTTACGGAAATATGCACGGGAAAATATCCGTACTGGTAATAAAGCAATTGACAGTAAGATTGCTAATTGGGGGTTGCAAGACGGTCAATCCTTTGTTATCAATCAAAAAATTGACGACAAAATTGAAAAAATTACTGAGACTAACGCTGAATTAGGTAACTTTCTTGAAGGCTTCAAAGAAGGGGCTTTGGATGGATTCAACGAATTCGTTGTAACAACCTAGTATCTGCCAGCATTTTTACAAGTAGCCCCCTACAGTAGGGGGCTACTCTAGGAAATACACACCAAAACAAACCAATGGGCATCAAAACACGTACTTTTCCGATTTCTGTTAAACCTACTACTACAACAGCCATTACAGAAGTATTCCATCTCAGGGGTATGACTATCGACCCCGATGATGAACTGGGAATATATTTAGAGGCTATCTACTGCAATGGTTCACTTGCTTCATTTCAATTGTTCCGTTTCCCCGATTTTGACGGAGATGAAACAGAAGCCGAAAAGTTAAGTAAGTTTACGACTGCGGAAAATGCTTCCCAAAAATTTGGTTTAAAACTCCTTACCCGAAAAACAGGTGAAACGGGATGGAGAGAAAAAGCTGAAATTATTATGGTAAATCGGGGACGTAAGGATTACTTTGACTTGCTCAATCCCTACCTAAGTAAACAAGCGGTACGCATCTTAGAGCAAAATGATGAAATAGCTATTCAACTTGTAGATTATGGATACGGACTCTTAAAAGATAATGATTTTTTAGAATTAGAGTTTGCAATTAGAATTGAAAGCGAAAAAAAAAATAACGAGATAGAACAACTAAGGCTCGATTTAGAAACAATTAAATTAGCAATTGACGGTAGATTGACGGAATTACCAGCCAATACCTTATTGGGACGCGATGCAACTACGGGTACGGTACAGCAGATACCTCAATCTCGGTTCGCCAAACCAGCGGATATTGACACCGCAATATTCAACTTAATCGGTAGCGCGCCGGAAACATTAAATACTTTAGATGAGTTAGCACAAGCATTGTCGGATGATGCTAATTTTGCGGTATCAATATTCAATCAGATAGCTTTACGATTAGTTGCCGATAATAATCTATCTGACTTAAACAACAGGCAAACCGCATTAAATAATATATCTGGCGGAATTACTTCTGGTAATTTTTTAAGAGGAAATGGCAATAACATTTTATTGTCCAATATTCAAGCAAGTGACATTCCAACCTTAAACCAAAACACTACTGGAACTTCTAGTAATATTACCAGGGTAAACGCATCTTAACTGGAACCCAAAATATGCTACAGTTAAATCCGACTAAATTTCAATGTAGTTTGTTGTAGTTTATGGGTGCTACCAATGGCAAGAGGTTTTAGTAAAGCTGTAATTTCCCAACAAAAACAAACAGATTCATGGCATTCAATGAATATTTTAAATGCCAGTTTTTTAGAGCATTTTGCCAATTTGAAAGACCCCAGAATAGAAAGAAGTAAAGAACACTTACTCAAAGATATTATAGCGATTGCGATTCTAGCTACAGCATATTCCATGTATATATGATACACTGTATTTAGTACATAAGCGAAAAAAATGAAACCTTATTCGATCGAGT
>NZ_JAUBOX010000136.1:0-11771 GCF_036700445.1 Microcoleus sp. T3_B1 | reverse complement strand
CAGCATCACCGTCGATATCGCAAAAAAAAACCCCAAACCAAAATTGGCGGGGAGTTAATTAATCAGGGTGCATCTACCAATTAAGCTTCCTGAGAATTCCAGCCCAATCCGGACAACCTCAAACTTTATTCAGCATCACCGTCGATATCGCAAAAAAAAACCCCAAACCAAAATTGGCGGGGAGTTAATTAATCAGGGTGCATCTACTAATTTAGTCTCCGGCCTCACAGCACCTCTTTCAGGACACTTTGGCAGAATTTGCGATAATTTGTGGCGAGGGGGGCGATCGCAAAAAAAAAAACCGGCCAAAATTGGTCGGGAGTTAATTAATCAGGGTGCATCTACTAATTTAGTCTCCGGCTTCACAGCACCTCTTTCAGGACACTTTGGCAGAATTTAGGAGAATTTGTGGCGAGGGCGGGCGATCGACAAAAAAAACCCGGCCAAAATTGGTCGGGAGTTAATTAATCAGGGTGCATCTACCAATTAAGCTTCCTGAGAATTCGATCGCAATCCGGACACTTACCAAGAAATTGGGTCTAAAGCCCCGTCCTTCTAGGACGGCTTTAATTAATTATCAAAGAAATGGGTCTAAAACCCCGTCGTTATACGACGGCTTTGAGCTAGAATAGAGAAGTCTACAGGCTCAAGACGCGTTGAAATAGCTACGATGAGAGCGCACCTAGACAGTTCGGAGGGGCAATGCTTAACTGCAACCCTGAAGACACCAAGCTTTTTGCTTGAGTACAACGAAACATAGTCGCCTAGCGGGCATTGGGAGACTCTAAACGGACGTGGAGCGACGGTAAGACTACTTTGGTAGCGCGTTGCTGTGAAGCGTTAAGGAATCCTCGCTCATGAAAGGACGAGGAGCTATGTCAACACTAAAAACTCACAACTCTTTTCGGTGAACCAGAGTTGCACTAGCTTGGTCTGTCGGAACTAGCAAGACTTCGCTAATATTGACGTGGGGCGATCGCGTCGCGCAAAAATACACGACATCGGCTACATCGTCAGCAGTCAGCGGTGTCAATCCTTGATAGACATTTTTGGCTTTTTCTGCATCGCCGTGAAACCGGACATTACTAAATTCTGTTTCCACCAAACCCGGCTCTATTTCCGTCACCCGCACTGGTGTTCCCAAAAGGTCTTGTTTTAACCCTTCAGAAATAGCTCTCACTGCTGCTTTGGAAGCGCAATAAACATTACCTTTCGGATAAGCTTGGCGGCCTGCTATTGAGCCGATATTCACTACGTGGCCTCCGCCTCGGCTTACCATTCCCGGCACGATCGCACGAGTCATGTAAAGCAAGCCTTTAACATTGGTATCAATCATTTCTTCCCAATCTTGAAAGTTGCCTTCGTGCAGTTTGTCTAAACCACGGCTCAATCCCGCATTGTTAATCAGAATATCGATGTTTTTCCAGGCATCGGGAAGCGCCACTATCGCCGATTCAACTTGCGGGCGATCGCGCACGTCCAATTCTAGCAAATAAATCTCGTTCGCCGATGCGATGGATTTTGTTTCTACAAGTTCGTTTGCTAGTAGAGCGAGCTTTTCAAGACGGCGGGCTGCTAAAATTAGTTTGGCTCCACCTTTGGCGAATATCTTGGCACAGGCTGCTCCGATACCGCTACTCGCACCTGTAATGAAAACAATTTGATTTTGGATATAAATCATTTTTTGTCAGTTGTCAGTTGACTGTTGGCTGTTGACTGTTGGCTGTTGACGGTTGTCATTGGTTATTTGTTAGTTTTGTTATTTGTTAGTTGTTATTTGCTATAGCCTTTATGGCTATAGTGAGGTATGTTTAATTCCTTTAATGAGATTTTTTTATCTTCAAATATGTATCTCCTGTGACTAATAACCGCTAAGCTAATCCGCATTTAAATTGCATAGTAAAATAAAAATTTCCTCTTGTGGGGAGTAGGGGTTGGGCAGGAGAGCCCGCCCTCAACATACAAATTAAATGCACAACAGCTTATACCACTTACTAATCACGAATCACCAATCACCCATTACCCATGCCCCATGCCCCATGCCCCATGCCCCATGCCCATAACACCTATTTTATTACTTGACAACCCGCAATCGCACACTAACTGTTGCAATTCCGCCTTGTCGCATCAAAACTGCTGAAACCCACCGATTTTCGGGCGTAGCCGGAGCTTTACCTACTTTAAAAATTCCCCCGGCATTTAGCAACTCTAGCTCGACTTCTGAGGGATTAAAAAAGGTTTTTTCGGTAATGGGTTCCTCCAAAACAGTCCCTATTAAAATATCATCGCCGATCGGCTCTCGTACAATGGCATCAAAATAGTAATCTTCGCCTACCTTAACTTGCTCCGGCAAATTTACTTCAATTGTGGGAGGATTATTGCCAGAACTAAGCTGAGTTTGTTCTGCTAAAATCTCTTGACTAACTATTTTTTCACCTTCAAAGCGCTGCTGGGAACGGATGGTAGCTTTGAGAGTTAATTCTCTGCCATCCTTTTTTTGAGTGCCGGCAATTGTAGTTATGGTTTCTGCGAGAATCGCGCTACCTTCGGTTTTCCAAGATTTGATCTCGGTGCGATAATTTAAACTCGGATATCTCTCCCAGAGTTGGGTGAGGGCTTTTGCCATGCTTTGGGTGTTTAAGCCATCAGAATGAGTGAAACTCGGACTGTAAAATGCCATGACTGCTTTGACATCGCGCCGATTGGCCGCTGCGTCAATTTCTGTTAGCACTTTTGTGAGTGGGGCAGGCGCATTTGCAGGGGTTTGGGCGATCGTTTGGGGAGTCGCGGCGATCGCACCGATCGCTCTTACCGCACTCGGATGCAGCACCCCAGCACTTACCACTGTTAAACATAACAACATTTGAGCGATCGACTGCCCGCAGTTAAAGCCAAAAACGATCGCCCGTTGGCGCAGCCCTCGAAGAGGATCGGCTTTTTCGTCCCGACGGCTGCAAAAATACTGAGATGCACTTGGCACTAAATTCAAAAAATTACGCATTAGATGATAATTTGGTTATTTGTCAGGGGTCGTAGCTTGGGCAACTGTTCGCCTGCAACGAAAACTGACAGCGGAAGCAGGGACACGGCACAATCTAATTTTAGATGGCTGATTCAAAATTGGCTGAAACTGCCGGAATAATAAGCATAATAATCTAAAACCTCAAATATAAAATTGATCGACCTGTGGAACTTGTACTTGTAAAAAAAGAAACAAATACCTTGACAAAAGCCCCCCTCCGGTTGTTGGTTGCAGCTAGTGGCACTGGTGGACATTTATTTCCCGCGATCGCCACCGCTAGTCAGTTGAACGACTGTCAGATCGAATGGCTAGGAGTCCCAGACCGCATGGAAACCGAGTTAGTTTCATCCCTTTACCCCCTCCACACGATCGCCGTTGAAGGCTTTCAGCAGCGATTTGGACTCGGTACAGTGCGAATTTTGGGCGGACTCGTCGGCTCGATCCTTCATGTGCGGAAATTGCTCAAAGCGGGAAATTTTCAGGGAGTCTTTACTACCGGCGGTTACATCGCAGCACCTGCAATTCTAGCGGCTCGTTCTTTGGGTTTGCCGGTGATTCTCCACGAATCTAATGCAATTCCGGGGAAGGTGACGCGCTGGTTTAGTCCTTTGTGCACTGCTGTGGCGATCGGATTTGAAGCAGCAGCCCAGCATTTACCCCGCGCGAAAACCGTGGTTGCGGGTACACCGGTGCGATCGCAATTCCTCACCCGCCAACCTCTAAATTTGCCAATTCCTGACAACGTACCTGTTATTTTAGTCATGGGCGGCTCTCAAGGTGCTGTCGCAGTCAATAAGTTAGTGCGCGAGTGTGCTCCGGCTTGGTTTGATGCGGGTGCTTGGGTGGTTCACCTCACCGGAAATAATGACCCGGATGCTGAGAGTTTGAAACACGAGCAATATTTGTCTATGCCATTTTACGACAATGTGGCGAGTTTGTTGCAGCGAGCAAATTTAGCAATTAGTCGATCGGGCGCCAGTGCTCTGACAGAATTAGCAGTGACGGGCGTACCTTCTATTTTAATTCCTTTTCCTCACGCGGCTGACGACCACCAAAGATTTAATGCGGAAGTATTTGCTAAAGCCGGCGCCGCTGTGGTATTCCGTCAAAGCGAACTGACAGCAGATGTGTTGCAAAGCAAAGTTTTGTATTTGTTAAGAGATTGCGAATATTTGGAAAAAATGTCTCAAGCTGCTGCTCAATTAGCGGTGACAGACAGTACAGAACGTTTGGCTAATTTGGTCAGGGAATTGGTAGTAGGGTAGGGAGTGTTAAAGTAAATAGGCGATTCCCTTCGGGATAGCTTCGCTTAACGAGAATTTGTAATAAGGAGAAAGTCAAATGGCCTACAGTGACTTTAATTTAGACAGAGTTTTGAAAACCTTTGACTTAGCTTATTCTGAAATAGTCGAAATCTTCACTCCTGCACCAGAGTTAGAGTACAGTAGATTACTGACAGAAACTTTGCAAGAAAATCTGCCTGTAGCTCTCGGTAGCAATACAGAAAAATCGCGTTCGGAACTGATTATCGCGCCGATTTTAATGGAAGTGAGAAAACTTTTGCACCATCGCGTGAGCTTATTTTCTGGCATTGATTTTACTGTAGATGCTGAAAGAGGGCTGAATGGGAATTGTGATTTTCTGATAAGTCGATCGCCAGAATTGTTGATTGTAAAAGCCCCAGTCATTGCTATTGTAGAGGCTAAAAAGGAAAACATTAATTCGGGATTGGGACAGTGCATAGCTGAAATGCTAGCAGCTAAAATCTTCAACGAGCGTGAAGGTAATGAGATTACCACAATTTATGGGGCTGTCACTACAGGAGATAGGTGGAAATTCTTAAAACTCGAAGGACAAGCGGTTTTTGTTGAGACAACCGAAACTTTGCTTACCAATTTGGGTAAAATTTTGGGAATTTTAGCATTGGGAATGGACGATCGCGCGCTTAATCCCTAATTATCACCAATATTCAATTTAACAAAATTAACTACCGATTCTAATCCTTCCTTTGTCTTCAAGTTAGTAAAAACAAAAGGTTTCTCCCCCCGCATTTTTTTCGAGTCCCGTTCCATCACGCCTAAATCTGCTCCTACATAAGGTGCGAGGTCTGTTTTATTAATTACCAACATATCAGATTTAGTAATTCCTGGCCCGCCTTTGCGCGGAATTTTATCGCCCGCAGCGACATCGATTACGTAAATTGTTAAATCTACTAACTCCGGGCTAAAAGTGGCCGCCAAGTTATCGCCGCCGCTTTCGACAAATACTAAATCTAAATCAGTGAATTTTTGTTCTAACTCTTCTATCGCTACTAAGTTAATGGAAGCATCTTCGCGGATAGCTGTGTGGGGACAGCCTCCCGTTTCTACGCCCAAAATTCGATCGCTCTCTAAAGCTTGACTGCGAACCAAAAACTGGGCATCTTCCTGAGTATAGATATCATTAGTAACTACAGCAATCTGGTAGTGCTGCCGCAGCGCCTTGCACAAAGCATCCAGTAAAGCTGTTTTCCCCGAACCAACTGGCCCAGCAATTCCTACACGAAAAGCACCCATAGCAATTTTAGATTTTAGATTTTAGATTTTAGATTTGCTGATTTTCAACTCCGAAACAACCGAGTTGTAGTTGTAGGGTGCGTCAGACGGAGTTATGGAACGATTATCGAGGCTTTGGGGTTCTGACGCACCTTACTAATTAGATTTTGGATTGTCTGATTTTCAACTCCTAAACAAGCGAGTGTACTGAGTTTCGTGCGCCATGCTAGCCAGTCCTAATCCCCAACTGCAACTGCCAAGCTCATCATCTTCTAATTTTAAAACTTCTTGCGTCGTACAGCTAATTTGAGACTGCAAATCTAACAGTAACTGTTGACCGGCGGTTTGACCGAGGGGAATCAGTTTCACGCCCGCACTCGCCAAATTGGCAGCCCAACTGTACAAATATCCTAACACGGCCGCTTCCTCTTCAATCTGCCAGTTGGCGGCGGCAATGCCAAAGCCGATCGCAAAATTGCACGGATTGCCGCCCAATTCCACCAAATCTTTTACAATTGTTGTTAACCCAGAAGCAACGGGCGATTCCCTGCGGGATAGCTTCGCTTCACGCAAATCCAGCAGCAACCTGACCAAAGTCCGCCCCATTTGCCAACTTTGCAAGCGCAACTCTTCTGTTTCCTTCGCAGCAGTCGCCCAAGCATTCCAGTAATTCAAAGCCGTCAAATCCCCTATCTGTGCCGCCCTCAAAGCCCTTACCACCACAGCGGCTTCTACTCGCACAGCCCCGAATTGCAGCGAATTTTCTAACCAATTTCTCAAATTAATCTCGCTGTCGATCGCACCGGTTTCTACCAGACTTTCGATTCCCTCAGAATAACTATAAGCTCCCACAGGTGCAAAAGCTAACTGCAACAAAGATAAAAGTTGATTGTTCACTGTTGACTGTTGACTGTTGGCTGTTGGCTGTTGGCTGTTGACTGTTGACTGTTGACTGTTGACTGTTGACTGTTGACTGTTGGTTACAATGCCCAATGCCCAATGCCCAATGCCCAATGCCCCATTCCTAATGGTTGTGTCCATAAGCGCCCATTTCTGGCTGAAACGGCACAATTTCCTCTGTTACTTCCAAACCCATTTTTTCGAGCATTCCCTGCAACACAGAGTCGGGAGAAAGTCTTAAATAATTATCGGCAATTTCTAAAGCTACGTGACGGTTTCCTAAATGATAAGCCGCCCGCATCAGTAGCAGCGGACTTGATGCCCGCGCTGTCAGCACGAGTTCGGGTTTTGCACTTACCAGTACCAAACAGCTACCGTCTTCCGACTGCAATAAATCTCGATCGCGCAGTACCGTACCTCGGGGTAAACTCAGGTGGAGCTTTTCCCCCGTTTCTGTCTCGAATCGGTGGCGGCTGCGAGTGCGATCGTCGGCTGTCATTGGTAAAGTAAAGCTGACAACAGCATCGGGATTTGCAGGTAAATGTTTGGTGAAAGTTAGCATTTTTATATTCTATTCCTCAGAGCCATTCACTTGACATCTAGTTTTTGAGGAATATCTTTTTATAGCCGAAGGAATAAGGAAGACAGAAGTTCCCATCTTCAGCTCATGTTTCAAAAATTAAAAACGTTTTAATCGTGTTGGCGATCGCTATATCTCATTGCGACTTACAGCCAGTTGAAAAAAATTCATCTCTCTGACCGCTCCCGTTCTGGCCTTATTACCAAATTTATGTTATTTTGTCAAGCACTTTATCGCAGACGATCGCTTTTTTTGCAAAAAATTTTGCCTACCGTCTAGGAACTCGAACAATTTAAATCTCCAATATATTGTTGGGGGGAGGTAGCGCTTAGGCATCCTGCCTGCCCTGAACAAGCTTTTATGGAGAAGTCTAATAGAACGGGAGAGAAAGAAAGACTCAAACCCTCAAGCTTATTTATTGCCCGCTTGTTGCAGTCGCAGGAGCTCGGCTTGAATTTGCTGTTTGACTCCCGAATTCGCTTGCTGGAGCAAAGTGATCTGGTTGAAGCGACTAACTGTCAAACCCTGGCCTTCGATAACTTTTTTAGCTTGTTGGCAGTAATTCACCGCGATGCCACGAACACCTCCCGACAGCTTATTAATTTCCTGAGTTTCGTTGCACACTACTCTGGGAACCGATCCCCCAGCCATTCCTTTAATTTCGTTAAAAGCTTCCACCCGTCTGGGTTCTATTGCCAACACAGCGCGAGCGTAGCTAGTAATTTCCTCGCTGCTAATTTCTTGAGCTTGGGCTGCTGCTCCGAAAACGAGGTTTGGGGATTGTGTGTATAAACCGGGAACCCATCCACTAGCCAAAGCTGCGGTGGAAATGATGCCTGCAAACAACGATTGTCGCAGTCTCCGGTTTAGGCTTAATTTAGAGGTGTTAAGTGAGGTGTTCATGGTCGTGGGTGATTGATTGCGTGTAGATAAAAATGACACAGCGCTTGGAGGCTCAATCTTTTTGAATCATGTGGCGGCTAAAAAGTTCCTGCCGTTGGTGACTATTTTGAATTCCAGCAGGATGCTTTAGGATTTGCTACGGCGATCGACTTTTTAGCAAATCCGATAATTTCATTCATTCTAGCATCTGTCGGAAGTGGACAAAATTCAAACTTGAGAGGGTAATTTTAATTACAGAGCGTTCCCGAATTGCCTCTGGCAATAATTCTCAAAGCGCAAATATTAAATAATTCTAAAAGTTATTGACAAATTACTCGCCTTAATAAGTCTCATCAAGGTACGGGCTAGCAAAGCTATCTTCCCGCCAGGGTTCCCGTTCCCCGTAGGGGTTCCCGTAGGGTAGGGTAGGGAAGCGTCTGGAAGGCTAGGTCAAATTTAGCAGCAATCACACTCATCAATTGCGGGGATGATTTATTGAATGTTAAGCCAATACGGTTCAGTTAAGCTCGATCCCCCCTAACCCCCCTTAAAAAGGGGGGGAGAAGAACTTACTCAAAGTCAACCCCTACTCCCCTTCTTAAGGGGGATGCGAGAGGGATCTCGCCCGGAATAAATAGTTTTAACCCAAGCGTATTGAATGTTAAGCGGTGGTGCATTTGTCGATCGAGAAAATCCCCCCTGCTTTGGCTGCTGAAGAAGCCACAGCCGGAACAATAATCATGTTTTACTACCCGAAGATAGAGACAGCAGCAGGGAACTAGACATTAAAATCTTGTTATCAAAATGCGCGCTAGTTGTTTTGGGCACTCAACGCGCAGGCCTTCGATTCCAGTTCTCGCTTCCTCCGGTTTGGGGCTGTGAAAACTTGTCTGGGAGTTACCCAGAAACCTGGTTTTTCTACGAAATAAAATCGTTACAGCCACCCGCAAGAGTAGACAACCCCGGAAAGCTGGAATTTTTGGGGCTCAGTTTTCTTGTCATCAATATCGCAAATAGCGAATTTTGGCAAGCATTATCGCAGCAATTTAACAATTATTAATTACCCATTGCCCATGAAAAGTCAAAAAGAAATTTGGCGAGTTATTCTTGCAGTAGCTATCAGTATTGTAGGGGTGCTGCACTTTGCAGTACCCGCACCTTTTATCAGAATTGTGCCGCCCCAGCTTCCTTACCCGGAAGCCTTGGTTTATATCAGCGGTTTTTTCGAGATTTTGGGCGGAATTGGGCTGTTAGTTCCTCCTGTCAGCAGGGCGGCGGCGTGGGGATTAATTGCCTTGTTTATTGCCGTGTTTCCAGCTAATATCAATCAAGCCGTCAACAACATTCCGATAGAAGGGATTCCCCACAACCAATTACTGTATTGGTTGAGGCTGCCTTTTCAAGCTGTCTTCATTGCTTGGGCCTGGGTTTATACCCAACCAGACGAAGGTAAACCCCGGGCTTCTATAGTTCCAGATAGAACAGAAAACGCCCAATGAAGCAGTTCGACTACCATGCGGATTTTAAGAACATCGACTTTCGACAGCACCCGGAACTTTATCGGGTAGGGAAAGGAGAACAGGGAGTGCTTTTGGTGGAACCCTACAAAGGAGAAATTTTGCCTTTCTGGAGATTTAAGACTCCTGAAATTGCCAGGGAGTCCAGCAGCAAAATTTACTCCTTGTTTTTAGAGTATCTCGATGCCGATGATTTTGTGGGAGCCGACATGGCTCGCAAGTTCTTGCAGATGGGGTATACTCGATCGCGTCGCTACGCCAACCACAAAAGCGGTCGAAAATACCAGCAAAACCCTCAGAAACTGAAGTCTGTTGCTGAGCAAACCGCCGCTCGAAAAGATATTTTGCCGCTAGAAGCAGATCCGGTGAAAGCAGAATCCGCCGCCATTTTTCAAGAGAAATGGATGCTGGCCAAAATCAACGAGAAATATCTCGAACTTTTAGCCAGACACCGGCAGATGTACGAATCTTATTTAGTCAACGCTGAGGATTGACATACATTTACGAAAACTCAGAACTTACACTTTAGCCCCGTCGGCAGCAGTGTAGTTGTGCTTGCCTATCTGGGCCGCACCTATTTGCGTGGCCCTACTATTTACTCATCTTCTTCTTCTGTTTGCCACTGTCGCCAAATTTCAAAGGCATTAAAGCCCCTGTATTGCAGGTAATTCAAGACTTTCCCCTTGGTTTTCGGATCGGCTTTACCCCAAGTATCGATCTTGTATTTCCGCATGACTTTGGCTTTTAATTCGGCCAGTTTTTCTGCTTCGGAGTCCTGATTTTCGGCAATTTCTTCTTCCCAGACTTGCTCGAACAAATCGTTGGTAATTCCTTTTTGCAGGCACTTGCGCTTGATGGCCGACTTCCCGTATTTGCCTGCACCAGAGGCGATCGAGTTTGCCACCAAGCGAGTGTCGGACTGATAGCCGCGGTCTTGAATTTGCGCGATCGCCTCCAATATTTCCTCATTGCCAAAACCTTTCTCTTGCCCCTTTTTGCGAAGTTCAGAGGCACTGTAGTCTTTGCGGGACAAGAGAAAATAGAAATAGTCAAGACAGCTCATCAGTTAAATTGAAGGGTGGCGCGCAAATACTCGTGTAGCGAATCCCAAATCCAGTCGCCTTGCTATCGGCAGACTGCATCACGCGCGGCGAAGCTATCCCGCAGGGAATCGCCTTTATTCTTCTGTATCCTCCTCTTCATCATCCACTTCCACATCCGGTCTGTCCACATCGATCTGAATCAAGCGAATGTGCTTGTATCCGAGCTTAATTTCAAACTCGTCTCCCGGCTTTAATCCCATTTCTTGGGTATAATTTGCCCCGATCACGATCGAACCATTCTTGTGAACGCTAGCTCGATAACTCGCTTCTCGCCCGCGTCCGTCTGCTTTCGACTTCTCTAGCTCAATGCCCTTAGCAGCTAACACTGCATCGTAAAACTCAGCCAGATTAATCCGGGTTTCTCCACTTTTGCTGACCGTGAAGTAGCCGCAAAGCTTTGCAAGTTCTCTGCGTGGCAAATCACTGCCTTTGATTTTTTGAAGCAGACCTTTTCCTGTTAAGGGTGCTGTAGCTGTTTCTGCCATTGACCGTACCTCGCTTATTGGACTTTACTTATATCAATTACAACACATTAGATTAACTTTGTTTCACTGTCAATACTAATAATTCTGAATATTAAGATTCTGGAGAAATTTCTGCGGCCTCAAGACCGGGGGTGCAAGTAAGGATGCTCGAAGGGCGATCAATTTGCTCCTCGCGGCCCAAATCCTTGCGTAAGCCTCTCTTGCGATCGCGCGGGGAATTATTGTCGCAAATTAAATGCTTTACTTTTTTACAGTAAAGTCTGTTCCCTGCATTCACCAATCCCCGATCGAGTCTGTGGTCAAGGTAAAAACAAGACAGCCATGAATCGAAATACCTAGACCCCGGCCGCTGCAAATCTGCCGAAAGCATTTACCGGCGCGGGGTTAACTTTTACCTCAACAAGACGAGGCAGCACTTGTTCTCGATGCCACTGCCAGCTACTTGTAAACCCTATTTTTCGGGCGGGAAATCCCCTCAAAACCCCAAATACCAACGGGCAATCTTCTATTAAGGTGTTGGGCATATAACTTGCACAGAACGCAGTCTGGGGAAGGCAATCCGGTAAAAATTCAAGGAAATTTCACCTCTTCGTTGAACCGGTTTAAGCTCAAACCCGACTCAATGGGCGCTGCGGCAGAAACATCGGGCAGCCACTAAGAGGGCAATAGTTTTGGGAGCATCTCACCTTTGCAGCCCTCCGCTAGAAATTGGAGTTTTGAGGCAGGAGGCAGGAGGCAGGAGGCAGAA
>NZ_JAUBOX010000135.1:0-12196 GCF_036700445.1 Microcoleus sp. T3_B1 | reverse complement strand
TTGAATCACCCATCAAGTGCGATGGCTACGGCTGGCGGAGCGAGCGCGATTTTTCCTAACTTATTCAGCAAGCCCTATATAGTCATCTGCTCCAGCATCCAGCCCTGCTACTCGATTGGTAGTAGCATCCTCAGCCGTCATCAAGAGGATGGGTGTCTTGCAGTTGAGCGATCGTGCATTGTGCTTGCCTTCAGCGCGTAATTGCTGACAAAAGCTAATGCCGTCTAACTTGGGCAACATTAGATCCAGAATAATCAAGTCATACTCGAAGACTTCTGCTAATTCCCATCCCGCTTGCCCATCTGCTGCCATCTCAACTAAGTAATGTTGAGCTACGAGAGAGCGTCTCAATAGATCGGCGAGCACTTCATCATCTTCAACAAGCAAAACTTTCATAGGTTAGTTTCACATATTAGGAGGCTAGTAGTAGAGTTTAAACAGCAATCAAGGCAAAATAAAGCCCAAAGTTCTTTAAAAGCGAAGCATTGTGGCAGAACCAAAATCGATCGTCTCAGCTTGCGTCCCGCGTCCCTTGCCGAGAATCCGCAAGTCTTACTGACCGACTCAAAATCGCGAACATTTAACTGATTGACTTCGTTTTGCCGCAAAGCATTACCCCACAGCAGGCGAAGCAAAGCATAATCACGCTTCCCAGACAAAGTAGTAAAGTAGTGCGCTCGCGCTGTATGACGGTCAGCGAAGGAATCGGCTAATTTTGTCCAGTCCCGTATTGAACCAAGCGACGGATGCTGTGTATTGTACGCCCGCCCTCCGTGAGCTGGACTACCGCATTAAGAAATCCCCCCGACCGATGCAGTAATGCAGTAAGTATTCCAGACTCTCAGACGTAGACCTTATCGCGCTTGAGATGAAAATAGAAGGCACGGCCTAGCATTGCTCAAGAAAATCTGCGATGAGCTCTCCACCCTCAACATCAAAACCCTAAGTGCTGCACAGCCCGTCGCTTCGTTTCTTCGCCCCGGCGATCGTACTTAGCTGTCGTTACCGGCGATGCGTGCCCTGCTAACTTTTGCACTGTCACGATATCGACTCCAGCATCGAGGAGGTCTGAGCAAAACGTCCGCCGGAAATCGTGGGGAGAGAAAGAATCCACTCCAGCGAGGAAAGCCCGTCGCTGCAAAATCTTCAAAACACCATCGTCCGTCATCTGCCGAAATTGAATTTCTCCTCCCTTACGGATGGGAAAAAGCAGCGGCCCTGGCGCTTCTCCCCTCAACTTGAGCCACTTTTCCACCAACGCCATCGCTGCCTCTGGGAGATAAACCATCCTGTTTTTCTTCCCCTTCCCGAATCGAATTTCCAATGCTCCCGTGGAGCGGTTGAAATCGTCCAAATTAAGGCTGACTGCTTCAGCGCGGCGGATGCCTCCCCCCCGCAAGATAGCAATCAAGGCTGCATCTCGAACATCAACGGTACTCTCGCCAGAGCAGCTTTGCACCAGCGCTGCAATTTCATCCGGGGATAGCGCCCGCCCCCTTGGCTTTCCCGATTGCTTGACGCTTCTCACGTCCACCGCCTTGCTGTAATCCAGGGGGTCGATTAAATCTAACCGCAGAGCCTCCTTCAACACTCGCCTCAAGGCGCACAGCATTTGATTAACCGATGCTGGCGCGTACTTTTTCTCCAGTGCCGAGCGCAGCGCTGCCGTATGCTTGTAGCGCAATGCTGCCCAATTCAACGTCATCCGGTCGCACTCCGAGCCCGCCAGCAACTTCGCCATGATGTCGAGTCCTGCCACCATCGTTGCCTTCGAGCGATCGCTTCCCAAACTGTCGAGATACACCGCAGCGGGATGAAGCGCCAGCGGCACCGGTGACGCCAGCTTCAAGGTTTGTGGCTCTTGCTCTGGAAGTAGATCGAGCATTTACTCTTTCAAAGTGCAATTATAAATACTAATTTAGACTAATTTAGACTTGCCTTTATCCAAAATTTACCTCTCAAAAGAGTCGCCCTCTGCAGCACCTGGATGTTGGTTCTCGCCGCCTGGCAGAGGCTATTAACAAGCAATATTGCCCTGGTATATTCGCCCAAGCGAGAGCAGACCATACCCAGCTTGCTCAGAGCGCACTTCTCCTGATAGCGATTACCACTTTCTTGTGCTGTTTTGACACTCTGCTGCCAGGACTCACTCCCCCTAGCATAGTCCCCTGAAAACCAGTAAGCATTTCCTAGGCAGCATAATTTACAGACCTCAGAAGTGACATCGCCAATTTCCCGTGCGACGCTCACGCTCTGCTTTAGATAATCAACTGCCAAAGCAGATTCTTTTTGGGAATCGCAATTATCTAATAGCTTGTCCAGAGCATCTTTGAGCATATGCAAAACTGTTGCTTCCCCCTGAGAATTGCTAATTTCTCGATAAATAACCCGTGCTTGTTGTAAAAGGGGTAATATTTCCTCAAGTTGAGGGCTCTCAAAAAACAGTTGAGAGCTATCAACTTGAGAGCTCTCAAACAGCTTTTGACTTTGTTCGAGCAGTCTATCGGCTTCGGCTTTGCGAGAATTTTCCATTTTTCCAATCCTCCAGGGTTTACTCAATCGTTTTGGCGTAGTCTTCCAGGGCATTATCCAAAATGTTCAGGACTGCCTCCTCCCCTTTGGTGTCACCACTTGATCGGACGATCGCCAACCACTGCTTCGAGTATTCAACTGCCTGAGCAGAGTCGCCTAATGACAAGTAAGCCTTAGCTAGATTGGACAGAGCCAGAGTATCCTGACTAGGCTTCCCATGCTCTAGACTCTGCTGGTAGCACTCGATCGCCTTAGCCGATTCTCCCAAAGCATCGTAAGCAGTGCCTAAATGCGACAGAGCGAACCTCTCCCAAGAGCGATCGCCAAGCTCTTGTGCAATAGTCAAACTTTGTTCGAGGTAATTAATCCCCTTAGTATAGTTACCTAGACGAGCGTAATTAATTCCCAGACGCCCTAGAGTGTGCCCCTGCTCTTCACGGCGATCGCTCATCTGGCGTACAATCTCTAAACTCTGCTCGTGCCACTCGATCGCCCGAGCATAGTCACCCAAGTTATAAAAAGTAGTTCCCAAACTGCTCAAAATCTCTGCCTCCGTCGCTCGATCGCTCGTCTCGCGTGCGATGTCTAAACCCTGCTGGTAGTAATCGATCGCCTTGGCCGAGTCGCCCGTAGAATCGTAAGCCTTTCCCATACATCTGAGAGTTTCTATCTCCCAAAGGCGACTATAACCAATTTCCTGGAGAATCGCCAAACCTTGCTGATAGTAATCGATCGCCAAGGCATGGTTGCCCATGCAATCGTAAGTAATTCCCAGATTGACCAGAGAGCCTCCCTCATCACGGCGATCGCCAAGTTCGCGTGCCATGTCCAAACACTGCTGGGAGACCTCAATTGCATTCACATAGTCACCTAGGGCACGGTAGGGACCCCCTAGATTGAACAGAGCGGACTTCTGCTTATAGAGATCGCCACTCTCACGTTCGATGTCCAAAAACTGCTGAAAGACCTCAATTGCATGGACAAACTCACCTAAGTAATAGTAGGAATTCCCTAGATTGGTCCGAGCACACCTCTCTTCAGTGCGATTGCCAATTTCTCTGGCGATGGTCACACTTTGTTGAAAGCAATCCCTCGCTTTGGTATGGTCTCTCAGTTCTTGGTAAGCAAGTCCTAGGTTGCACAAAACGCAAGGATTCTGCTCGCGTTCACCAAGTTCTTGCCCGATGGTCACACTTTGCTGAAGATACTCAACTGCTTTGGCATAATCGCCTGAATCCTTGTAAGCAAGTCCCATCTCGCGCAGAACATCTCTAGTTTGGTGTAGAGTTTTTTCCTTCCCCTGATGATTGCCAATTTCTCGATAAATAGCTACTGCCTGTTCTAAAAGCGGCAAGGCTGCCTCAAGTTGCCCACCCTGATACTGCTCATTACCTTGCTCAAACAGTTTATCGGCTTCTGCTTCACGAGCATTGTTCATTTTTCCCATCTCCTTGGCGTTACAAAACAATCTCTCCTCAAGGATGTGCGGCCATTGCGTCAGTTTTAGCTAACTTGACAGTACCCTCTAAGGCTTGGTCTAAAATACCCAAAGCTACCTCCTCCCCTTGGGCATCGCCAATTTTTCGCACGATAGCCAACCACGACTTGGAATAATCAACGGCTTTGGTATAGTCGCCTGTTTCCAAGAAAGTTTTAGCCAGTTTTTCGATATCTAGGAGCGCTTGGAGGTAATCGCCTCTTTCTTGGGCGATGTCTAAGCTCTGCTGGCAGCACTCAATCACTTTGTCATATTTGCTTATGGTCAAGTAAGCTTTGCCCAAATTACTCAGAGCGCGTCCCTCCTCACAGCGATGGCGAATCTCTCGTGCCATCTCTAAGCTTTGTTGGTAATACTCAATTGCTTTTTCAGGGTCGTTCCAGGACAAGTAGGCATTGCCCATAGCCCCCAGAGTGCGTCCCTTCTCACGACGATCGCCTCTCTGTTTGCTGACATCTAAACTCTGCTGATAATACTCAATCGCTTTGGCACAATCGCCCACAGATAGGTAAGCATTGCCTAGATACCTTAGCGCTTCCTCCTGTGCCTGGAGATCGTCATCTATCCGCACAAGGGTTAAAGCTTGCTCTGAACAATCAATCGCCAAGGCATAGTCACCCAAACCCCAGAAAGCTGCTCCCAAATAGTTCAGACCGTACCCCTCTACCACGGCATAGCCAATTTCTCGTGTAATCTCTAAGCTCTGCTGTAAGTGTTCGATGGCTTTGGTATAGTCATCTAGGTTATTGTAGGTAATTCCTAGATTAACCAGAGCAATCCCCTCTCCAGAGCGATCGCCCCTCTGACGCTCCATTGTCAAAGACTGCTGGTGGCAATCTCTTGCCTTGAGATAGTCGCCTAGGGAAGAGTAAGCAATTCCCAGGCCGCACAAAGCGCAACTCCCCCGATTGAGATTACCAATTGTTCGTGCAATGGTTACACTCTCTTGGAGGCACTCAATCGCTCTGCCGTACTCGTGCAGGGAACTGTAAGCTTGGCCCAACTTGCACAGCTCACACGGGTTCTTAGTATAATCACCAATTTCTCGTGTGATGACCACGCTCTGATTGAGGGCCTCAATCGCCTTGGCATAATCGCCTGAACTCTCGTAAACAAGTCTCATCTCGCGCAGAGCATCTCTCATTTTATGCAGAGCGTCTTCCTCTCCCTGACGATCGCTAATTTCTCGATAAATAGCCAGCGCCTCTCGTAAAAACGGCAAGGCTGCCTCAAATTCCTTACTCTTATACTGCTCCTTACCCTGTTCAAACAGTCTTTCAGCTTCGGCTTCACGGGCATTGTTCATTTTTCCAATCCTCTGGCACTACTAAACACTTTCAATGGTGGCGAGTTCTAAGAAGCTGACAGCAATTGCACAGTTTCTCCAAAAGGGAACTGTTCCGAGTCCAAACCCCCCGGAGTCACAACCCACAAAACTGGAAGCACAGGCGGTTCCTGCGGAAAGGTGCCGTACCCATCGGTGAGGTAGACACACACCCCGCTACTGTGCCAGTCACGATTCAGGCTAACTTTCTCAAAAAAGGGAACGAAGGACGTACCGCCACCCCCTTCTGGCTTGGGTATCTCGCTATCAGCTTCCAGAGGATAAGGCCCATAGGCTTGCGCGTCAGCATAGTACAAGTCACAAGTTAGGTGAGGGTAAGCCTTGAGAATCCCCTGAACTTCACTAAGGAACAGTTGCATTTGCTGGTCTCCTATAGAGCCACTGGTATCCACAGCTACGAAAACTTGTACAGATTCGCCTTGGAGAGCTTCCAGGTAGAGCCCGCGACCAATAAAGCGGCGATCGAAACCCATAAAATCATTAGGTGTCTGCACCAGATAGCGCCAGAGGTAGGAGCGCCAGTCCAATTTAGCTTGGGTTAATGCCCTTAGCTCTCGCTGCATTCCAGCAGGTATGCTGCCCTGGCTGTGAGTAGAGCGGGCTATGGCAAGGGCTTGCTGCATGGCATCTCGCCAGTGAGCTTCCAAAGCAGCCTGCTTTGCTTGTGTCAGACTACCACTATCTATTTGGGATGGGGAATTCCCCTCTGCTCCCTGACTTGTTGCCTTATCCTCTGCCTCTTGCCACCTCTCCCCCTCTCCCATGTCCGACTGACCTTCTCCTGAAGCATCACAGGGCGACTGACTTAACAAGTCGGGTTGACAGGTAGAGCAATTGGGGTTTTGTTGTAGCAGGATTTCATAAATTTCCTCCACACTCAAAAGCTCTAGTTTTGGGTCGCGCAGAGCATCGGGGGGCAGTTCAAAGCACCCCTGTTGGGCAATCATCCCATTGACCACAATGTCGGCGGCAGCATTCCATAGCTCAGGTTTCCGCTCACCCTGGCGCGGTACGTGCAACAGAGCCGCATGCAAAACTTCATGTAACAGCAGACTATCGACTTGGGCTGAAGGCAGGGAGCGCAAAAAGTCGGGATTGAAAAAAATATTGTGACCGTCAGTAGCAGCAGTGGGTACTAATTGAGTGGGTAGGAAGTGGGTAAACAGCGCCAGGGTCGCGAAAAAAGGGGATTTCATTCGCAGTCGCAACAGCGAACCACTGATCTGCCGTTCCATCTCTGGTGCTAGTCTCATAAAGTCACCAAGCCTTGAAAGTTCTTCAGAAAACCTTGAAGCTGCGGGTTCTTTTGTACCAAAGTTGCCAAGGCTCCTATTTGTTCTTTGGCTCGCATACTCCGGAACAAATCCACAGCAAAAAGCTGCACCCACTCAGCAGCAGCTACCTTACTGAGCCAAGTGAAAGCATTGTCAGCTTGGAGAGCATCATTCGCTCGCACAGCCAGACCAATCGTGGTGGCGTAGCGGACTGAAGGCTCCTCAGGAAAAGGAATGGCATCACCTTGATTGCTGAGAATGCGCGTCAGTTCAGGCAAGGTTTCGTAGAGTTTAATAAAAGCTGCAAACTCGGCTGCGGTTTCGCTTCCTATGGCAGGTGTAATGTCCAGTCCAGCTTGATGCAGAAGACTTGCCATTACCCAAGAGCGGGGAGAAGGCCAAGCCGGTTGCTGAGGGTCTAGCTTATGGAGCAGGTTAGAGCGAAAAGATAGAAAGGCGATGATTTGCTCGTGCACTCTATTCGCCAGGGCATAGGCTTTGAAACTATCAAAATCTGGCTCGACTTGTAGGTGTAAAAAGCGATTGGCGAGGGGAGTCGGCATATCAAAGACGGCAGCCCGGTCTTCTTTGCGGTTGCCTGCTGCCCAGACGTACCAGCCTTCCGGCACCACGTAGGAACCAACCCGCCGATCGAGGATTAACTGCTGAGCCATCCCCTGCATCGCCGGCGGGGCCATATTGAGTTCATCAAGAAACAGGATGCCTCTGCCGGAGTGAGGCAGAAATTCTGGCGGATACCACTTGGAAATACCATCTTCTGCAACAGGTAAGCCGCGCAGGTCAGTAGGAGCCAGTTGAGAGAGGCGCACGTCCACAAAGTCAATCTTATGTTCTTTGGCGACTTGAGCAACAATGCTGGATTTGCCAATGCCGGGAGCTCCCCAGATCATGGTACTGATTTGTAGGCTATTTTTGACCAGGTTATTGAGGTATGTATTGAGAGCAGTAGGGGTCATGATTGTTGAGTGTGACGTTGTAAGTTGGCTTGAGCAGCAGCACGGACAATGCGGTTAATATCAACAGCTAAAGCCGTGAGGGTATTAATTGATGTATTAGAATTTTGGGCGATGGCATAACGCTCCAGCCAAGCTTTGGATCGACAGTTTTCTGCTAGGGTATTCGCTGGAGTTTTCGGGTGAAGGAAAATCAGGAGACGGGTAAAAAATGGCAGAGCGTTTTTGGCGTAGTGATCTAGCACCAAAGGTAAACCTTCAGGGTGAAGCTCTAGGTAGCGTGCGACTGCAACTCGGCGAACACTCGATTTAGGATCGTCAAATAGCTGTTCAAGAATACTCAAAGGGGTGTTGGGATGTTTTGCCGCACAGCGACGAATTTCATCTTTTTGATCCTTAGCTAACTGTTCTAGAAGACTCACAGGTACGTTTTGATTCATGGCAACGCCCCATCGGACATTCTCTTCCTTGTCTTGAGCCAATTCTGCCAAGAGGTTTAAAGGAGCATCCGGAAGTTGAGCCACGAAACGGCGGGCAGAGCTATCTTCATGGTGAGCTAATAATTGAAGCAGGCTCTCTTGGGTGCCTTCCCCCAAACTCGAAAGAATTTCGGGGAGTTCTGTTGCTGACAAAAGAGAAAATGGGCTGACACTGATAGCGTTGAACCTAATGGCAACAGCAGAGCGAACCCCCACATCTGTATCATGAGCCAACTGTCCCAACAGCGCGCCCCAAGGCGTGTTGACATTCAGAGCTACCATTCGGCGAACTCTAGCCTCCTCATCTAGAGCTAACTGCTCTAGAATTTTCGCTGGTGTATTGCCATATTTAGCAACACCTTTACGGACTTCACTCCTCTTATCGATCGCCATTTGCTCGATGAGTGTCACAGGAGTTTTGTAACCGTTAACCTCAAGGGTATGGAGGTAGCTGTAATTCAAAGAAGCTAACTTTCCGGCTAACTGCTCTAGTATCGTGTCAGGTGTGTTGAAATTCCAGGCGAGATGTTGGCGAACTTCTGCATCCTTATCCTGCGCTAACTGCAAAAGAATCGGAGTTGGGGTGTGGGGACTGAGGGCAATATTGGTGCGAACAAGATTATTGTCATCTGTTGCTAATTCTTCTTGCAACCTAAAAGGGGTGTTGGGGTTCCAGGCGAGCGCCTCGCGAAACTTCTCCTGCTCCGCTAATTGCTCCAAAACGCTAGTGGGAGTATTCACAGACTTAGCGGCATCCAGAAGGACTTGATAACAGTAATGCACTTTACCTGAAGGATGCTTTGTGGCGCACAGGTGCTTGATAATAAAATCGGGAATTAAGCCAATTTTTTGCAACTCAAGTAGTGCGTAGCCTCTATCCTGTTCTTGCGATACTTGTAGAGTAATGTTCTGAATTATTTCACGAGCTGCTTCATCCCAGCCGGAAGTCATCTCTCCTGCTAATTTCACGTGCAACCGCAATGCCTCTGCTATTTGAGACTCCAGGCTGTGAACTAGCTCTCCTGCCCAGTTTATATAGGATGGCGAGGCTTCTACTAATAGAGAATTTTGGCTTTGAGTCAGCTTCTCCAATACGGTTTTAGGAGTTTGGCTATTCGTCGCTACGGCTAACTGTACTTCTGAATCCGCGTGAGTCGCTGCCCACTCCAGGAAAAATTCTGGCACGCTTTCTACGCGGAGAATACTCCGCAAAGTAGTTAAAGGAATTTGCTCGACTAGATTCGGGTTTTCTAGCAACAATAAAGAGAAGATAGGGTTGCCTAGCAGTTGCTCTGGGAATTCGCTTCCTAACTCCAGCAACACTTCAGTCTGGGTATTGGGGTTTGCTGCTACATGAGCGCGGATGGTAGCATCGCTGCTAACACTTAATTCTCGTAACAAATTGGCGGGCGCACTGGTGTTATTAGCAACTAATTGTGCGAGGTCTGTACTAACTGTTGCGAGTTCAATGAGACGTTGTGGTGGTGTACTTTCGTTTGCTGCTTCTTGTTGGTAGTTCAGACATTCAGAGGGCTTAACTTCCATGTTCGGATCCTAGAGATAAAGTCAATGTATGATTTGATGTTTTAATTGTTGAAGTCTTGTTGCCAATCATTCTGTTGCTTAGCGAAGTCACTCGTTTTTGGCGAGGACACCAGTTCGCGATAACTGGAGTTTAGGTGATTCCCACAAAAGAAGGTACTCAAGGATTTAAAATAAAGGTGGGAAAAGCAGAGAGAGTGTGAAGTAGTTGGAAAACCCTCAAAATGACACAAGGAATTTAAGTGTTGAGCAAATCGAAGACTTGAGATTGGCAGCCTCAAAAATGGTTGGAGCAAAACGCAGAGACTTTCTGGCGCAAATGACCAACCAATTTTGCCGAGTGAGTCGGTTGGTGGCGAAAACCATTGCTGTAGAGAATCCCGATCGCACTCTATATCATCTAAACTCAAGCTACCGTCGCCCAGTTGCAAGCTGCCTGGACTGCTGTGAGAAATGAGGTGAATGTTGTCAATATTGCTGCGAGCGCCTAAAATTTCAGTAATTTGGTCGATCGCATCTTTATTCCCATCCAAAACGACTACTTCCGTACCCGATTTTACCCCGGCAATCAAACTTTGATAATTTTCAACTTTAGTATCTATAAAGGCGATTGCACTTGGTGAAAGTTGATTATTTAAAATTGGCATACTGCACCTACTAATAGCTAAAAAAAGACAATTATTCCCCTGTTTCGCGACTTGCATCGGAAACTATTTTTGAAGGCTGTAGTAACCATAACTGTTTTTTCAGAAAATTTGTATAAAGTTTTCTTTATAAACACTTTTGTAATTAAAGTTTTGATAAAGATGGGGAAATTTATTAAGTAACATTACGGATGAGCCAGCGCGAGGTGGTTCACTTAACCCAAAAAACCTTCAATAGCAAGTATCATTATACTTAAATATTTGGTAGTGATGCACAATAATGGTTTAATATTAAATCCACATAAATTTCGGAGGTAAAAGTATGGAATGTCCTAATTGTCAAAGCGATTTATTGTTAAAAATGGAAAGAGTTATTACGAAAAACAGCGATTTAAATGTAAAAATTGTAGTCGTCAATTTATTAAAACTTCTCAATATAAGCAGATTTCGCCAGAGACTAAAGCCTTAATTGAGCGGCTAATTTTAGAAAAAATTTCTTTAGCCGGAATTGCTAGAGCTACGAGGGTATCCCTTCGATGGGTTCAGAATTATGTAAATAAAAAGTATGCCGAAATTTCCCAAGGAATTTTGGTGATGAAAAAACCTTCATATCAGTTGACTTTACAGCTAGATGAAATGTGGTCATTTGTCAAAAACAAGCGAAAAAAGCAATGGCTCTGGATAGCTTTAGATCAAAATACCCGTGAAATTGTTGGACTTTATATTGGAGACCGCTCAAAAAAATCTGCGTCCAAGCTCTGGCAATCTTTACCTCATGTCTATAGACAATGTGCTGTTTGTTATACTGATTTTTGGGAATCTTCTTCTGAAGTGCTACCCTTTAGAAGACATCGACCTGTAGGTAAACAATTGGGAAAAACCAGTTATATTGAAAGACTTAATAAGACTACTTTACGGCAGCGAATTTCTCGTTTGGTTCGTAAAACCTTGTCTTTCTCAAAAACACTGCTCTCACCATATTGGGGCAATTTTTAAGTTTGTACATCACTATAGTTCTTGCATAAGAAAAAGATATCCTTACTGTGCATGACTACCAATCCTTCAACAACCTCGATGAATTAGAAAATATTTTAGCACAGCGATGTTTGTGGTTAATGGAACATCCAACAGTTATTAAAGGAGTAGCCGATTTTAAATGGCTTCAAACTATGTAACGAACTGTAACAATACTAGCTTTGCCAATTTGGTATAATTAAGCGCCTGATTTTTACCCAAATCTCAGGCTATTCCACAATCTTTCCAAAGGTTGACTCAAGGGCATGATACCAGTCTTTCGCTTTCTGGAATGCTTTACCTCCCGTACCGCAGCCAAACACATCTCGACTGCTTGCTGTGACTCCCAATCTCAGTAGTTTTAAGCTCAACCAAAGCGCTTTATCTGGTTGAGCGGGAATCAGGGCAATGACTTCACTTACTGTATCTACTTCACTGCTTCCCCGACTGCTCAGTAGCGCCATCACCCTCGCCAATGCCTTCGAGCGCTCTGGTTCAGGAAGTAAGGAAGTAGTGCTGGAATCCTTATCCTGCAACACTTCACTAGCTTCATCTGCCACTTTGTCCGCTTCACCTTCTGATGAAGTAGCAGTATCTTCCCGTGCAGTAGCTTCATCCGCCTGCCAGGATTCTAGGAGCCTTTTCTTGGCTAATTCCCATAGTTCTTGAGAGTCTTCTGATTCCTGAAGAGGAGCCAACTCAGTTGCTTGAGTTGTTTCACTATTTACGGAAGTTTCTAGTTGGGATGCCTGGTTGGGAAGCTCTCGTTTCCATTTGCTCAAGTCTGGCACAACAGCCGGGAATTCGCCTAACTCGCAGCGTAAGGATTCAGGTCTGAAATTCGGGAATGAGGTCAGGCATAGGAAAGTAGTCACAAGAATGGGCAGAAAGAGC
>NZ_JAUBOX010000134.1:0-12578 GCF_036700445.1 Microcoleus sp. T3_B1 | reverse complement strand
ACAAAATGGTACACCGCATATTTGTCTATAAGTGTATCATTTTGTCTATTTATTCGCTACCTAGGGACTAGCTCCGACTAGCAAAACCTTCAATTTTCACATCAAACCCTAGAACTCGCAAATGTGGACTCTAGAAAGAGTTATTCCCCCTGACGTTCCAGAGTCGCCTCCATTGTACTCGTCAAGTAATGACCAGACATGATGCCGCTAGATTGGTAGTAGCGGTTGTCATCAACCCGGTGAAGGGTATCAAAACCCGTCCGCCGCTGGCGTTCGTCTCCCAATACCCAATAACGCTGGACGATCGACTGGGGAGCAATCCAACCTTCGCCCTCGACGCGGGCGAGTTCGCTGTGTTGGAGTACAAAAGTATACTGCCGTTCATCGCTGTTGAGGTGTCCTCGGTACTGCAAAATAATCTCTTCGCGATCGCCTCCAGGAAATACGAGCTTGGTCACCATACTGAACCAATCTGTTCGGTTCCAGCTCACTAAAGTTTTGCCCTTAACCGTAATTGGCACGCCATTGCGCTCAATCCAGCTTCCTTCGAGCGTCCATTGGCCAGATTCCATTAAAAACGTGTGAGCCACAGTGCTGTTCCTATGCTTTTCCTGCTGGCTACAATGCTGGTGCAACAACGCACAGCCGTTGTCCCTCAGACTCTATGCTATCACGCCCAACTGTGCCAACAAGAGTTAATTTCTCCTAAAAGTACCGATGTCCGGGCACCAGTCACTTGAGGCAGATTGCCGGGAATGCCCCGAACCCGCCATGCGGCTAAAACCGCGAAAGCGATCGCCTCTTTAAAATCTACATTCAAGCCTGCCTCAGAAGTAGTCAACACTTGCACTGGATGCAATTGAGATTGCAATCGGCGTTTTAAGTAGAGATTGTGGCTGCCACCCCCACATAGTAAAACTCGATCGGGCATAGCCGGTAAAAAAGTTTGGTAACTGTGAACGATCGAGGCAACAGTCAGTTCTGTCAGAGTAGCCAGCACGTCAGCAGGACTGAGGTTGTAACCTTGGGCCTCGACCAAACATCTGTCAAAATAGTCTACACCAAATAGCTCTCGCCCCGTTGATTTCGGCGGTGCTTGGCGGAAGAAGTCTGAGGCGAGCCAATCCTCGACTAAAGCTTGACAGGGAGTGCCCGATGCTGCCCAAACTCCACCTTCGTCGATCGTCTTAGTGCCGCCTGAGAAGTGCTGTACTGCCAAATCTAACAGGGAATTAGCCGGGCCTGTATCCCAGCCCGATATGCCATCCCCAAGACTGAAAATCTCAGACTCGTCATTGTTTCCCCCTTTTCCCCTAGCCGGAAGATAGGTAACATTGCCAATTCCCCCCAGATTTTGGATGCAGAGGCTGAGGTTGGGGTCCGCTAGCAGGCAGGCATCAACTATTGACACTAAGGGTGCTCCTTGACCTCCGGCAGCAATGTCTGCCGATCGAAAGTTACTCACAGTAGTAATTCCTGTCAATTCCGCAATTAGCGCGCCCCGCCCCAGTTGCAAGCTGTAGCCCATTAACGCACCGGCCCTGTCTTTCTGGGATTTCCCAGCAGGTCGGTGGTAGACAGTTTGACCGTGAGAGCCGATTAATTCGGCTTTATCATATTCTGCTTGAATTGTCAATGCCGCCGTAGCAAATTCTTGGGCGATGGCATCATCTAATTGGGCTAGTTCAGCCATTGACAAAGCTGAGCCACTGCAAACCGAGAGAATTTGCGATCGCAAATTAGCAGGATAAGAGAAAGTCTTGCCGGCCACCAATTGCACTTTCAAGTCTGTTTGGGAACCGACCACATCCACCAAAGCAGCATCAATGCCATCCACCGACGTGCCGCTGATCAAACCGATAACGCGGGTCATTCAATTTTAGATTTTAGATTTTAGATTTTAGATTGTTCACTTTTTCGATTTTAGATAGTCGGGTGCGATCGGGCGATGAATATTATTTGAGGTCGATCGTTACGATCACCACAGTAATATTATCGCGTCCACCTTTATCCTTAGCTGCTTGAATTAAAGCATTTGCAGCGCCCTCGCAGGCGCGAATCGACTTCAGAGGCGAAGCTATCAAAGGATCGGAAAGTTCTTCAGTCAAGCCATCGCTGCAGAGCAGCAAGCGATCCCCAGGCTGCACGTCCACCGGCAAAATATCTATCTCCCGCAAATCATCGCGGCCCAAACACTGGGACAAAACGTGACGCCAAGGATGAGTGCGAGCCTGGTCAGGAGTTAGAGCCTTTCTTTTCACAGCCTGAGCCACCCAAGTCTGGTCTTCAGTAATCTGTTCCAAGCGAGATCCGTGCAGTCGGTACAAGCGAGAGTCCCCGATATTAGCGCACCAGGGTCGGCCCTCATCCCTAAACATTAGAACCACAGCCGTAGTTCCCATATCAGCACGCTCCGGGTGGTCGAGCTGATCCGTCAAAATTGCTTGATTGGCAATTAAGAAAGCCTTTTCCAACAACAGCGGAGAATCCTCTGGCCCTTCCCAATGTTCGAGCAAATAAGATTGAATCGCCTGAGTCGCAATCCGGCTGGCTTCTTGACCTCCGGCGTGTCCTCCCATTCCGTCGGCCACTATGAAAAATCGCCCGTCAGAGTCTATGTAGTACGAATCCTGATTTACGGAACGAACTAGCCCTGTGTCTGTCTTACCTGCGAAAGAGCGTTTCATCAGAAAAAATGGGTCTGAAACCCCGTCCTTGTAGGACGGCTTTACATAGATTTTTGTTAAGACGTACCATCTTACATAAGAGGTGCTACTATGTAAAACAGCACATTTAAAGTAAGCATGACACTAAAAGCCTTCAGCTATCGATTATACCCAACGCCGGAACAGGAAAATTTGTTGCGACGTACTCTGGGTTGTGCTCGTTTGGTCTACAACCGTGCTTTAGCCACAAGGACTGAAGCTTGGTACACAGAACAGAAACGAGTAGGATATGCTGAGACTTCTTCAATGTTAACCGAATGGAAGAAAACTGAAGAACTAGATTTTCACGGGCGAAGTTAGCTGCGTGCCTTTGCAGCAATGCTTGAGACATTTACAGACGGCTTACACCAATTTTTTTGATGGGCGAGCAAAATACCCTAACTACAAAAAGAAACGTAACGGTGGCAGCGCAGAATTTACTAAGTCGGCATTTAAGTTCAGAGATGGACAAATCTACTTAGCAAAAAACACACCAGCATTGCCAATTCGCTGGAGCCGTATATTACCTGATGGTGCCATACCATCAACTATTACGGTAAAGCTTGCACCATCGGGCAGGTGGTCAGTTTCTCTACTGGTAGATGTAGAAATTGAAAAATTACCCGAAACAGGTAATCAAGTCGGTATCGATTTGGGAATTACCAGCTTGCTTACCTTGAACACTGGCGAAAAGATTGTCAATCCCAAAGGATTCAAAGCAAAGTATCGCAAACTTAGAAGAGCGCAGAAAGCTTTAAGTCGTAAGCAAAAGGGATCAAATAATCGTTACAAGGCACGACTTAAAGTAGCGAAAGTGTATCAAGAGATCACTGATGCAAGGAAAGATAATCTTCACAAGTTAACGACGCGGTTGGTGCGTGAAAACTTGCGCCATCGCCGTAGAAGACTTAGCTGTGAAGAATATGGTTAAAAATCGGAAACTCGCCGCTTCTATAAGTGACGCAAGCTGGGGGGAATTGGTCAGACAACTTGATTACAAGTGTGATTGGTATGGTCGCACTTTAATTAAGATTGATCGCTGGTTTCCGAGTTCTAAGCGATGTGGCAATTGTGGCCACATTGTTGACAAGTTGCCGTTAAATATCCGGGAATGGGATTGCCCTAAGTGCGGTACTCACCATGATCGTGATATTAACGCTGCGAAAAATATTTTGGCGGCAGGGCTTGCCGTATCAGTCTGTGGAGCGACTGTAAGACCCCAACAGAGTAAATCTGTTAAGGCTGGTGCGAAATCCCCGTCAGGGAAAGAAGCAGAAACCTAAGTTGTGAGTCTTAGGAATCCTCGCCCTTATAGGGCGGGGTGGATGTCAAATTGTAGATCGTATGATGGTAATCCCATCTTAAAATTTCGGTAAATCCAGTAAATTAAGCAGCACCTGCAAAAAAAACTGGATTTCTACCCAAAATCCGAGGTTTTGCTGGCGAGAAATCTAGGCAGCAACCGGGTTTTTAGCCTCAAAGCGCGTAATTGTCGTAAATTTCAGCACTCTGTGGTCAGCCAGCCAAAACTTAACATTCGATGTCAAATTTGGGCTGGCGAGAAATCTCAAACCTGAAATTTCAAATCGCAAATTGCACAATTATGACATCCTGTCTAAACGATCGATCCGCTTGAACAAACGCATAAGAGCAAACCCTGCACCCGCCGCCAGCACGGCAACAGCGACAGCCGGCCAGACTTGATTGCTGACAAACAAAATTGTCGCCGACAAAGTAAAAGCACTCATCAGCAAAGCATAATTCGTGCCCATTTGAGCGCTGCTCATCCGGCGGAGCAAGCGTTCTGTTTCGGCCGAACGGACGCGAATCCGCAAATCTCCCTGTTCGAGTTTATCAATAGTCTCCTCAATCCGGCGGGGCAAACCCAAAGCACTCGAACTCACCTGAGCCGCCTGACGGCCGATTTCGTTAAAAATGCTGCTACTTGTATCATGGCCATTTCCATTAGTCATAAGCTGCATGGCAAAAGGTTGTGCCACCTCCATAAAGTTGAACTCGGGATCTAAGCCTCGGCCCACCCCTTCGATGGTGGAAAAAGCTCGCATTACAAAAGTAAAAGTAGCTGGGAAGCGAAAAGGTTGGTTGTAGGCAATATCGTAAAGGTCGTCCGTAATCGCGCCCACAGACTGATTTTCAAAAGGCTTGTCCATGAAGTTATCCAGCATATACTGGATGCTGCGGCGCACCGGACTCATATCACCCGTTGGCACCAAAGCTCCCAAATTGATCAGAGAATCCATAATCCGCTGTCCATCCTTGGAAGCAATGCCGTAGAGCGTCTCCATCAGTCCTTCGCGGACGTTCGACTGGATTTGCCCCATCATGCCAAAATCGTAGAAAATCAGACAACCGTCAGCACTAACAGCGATGTTGCCGGGGTGTGGGTCAGCGTGGAAAAAGCCGTCGTTGAGCAACTGCCGCAAATAAGCTTTTGCCCCCAACTGAGCAATTAATTTACGATCGATACCGGCCGCTTCCAAAGCTTCGTAGTGGCTGATTTTAATCCCTGGCAGGTATTCCAAAGTCAGCACTCGCGGAGCCGCATACCGCCAATAAACCCTCGGCACCCGCACCCAGTCACAGTTGCTAAAATTGCGGCGAAAAGTATCAGCATTGCGGCCTTCATGGAGATAGTCAATTTCCAGCCACAGAATGCGACAGCATTCCTCATAAATCCCCATCCAATCTCGACCGCGGCCCCACTTAGGATGGTTTTGAAAGTAGCGGGCAATTCCCTTAAGAATTTGCAAATCGATCTCGAACAGTTTCCGCAGTCCCGGTCGCTGCACCTTGACCACCACTTCCGGGCCCGAATGCAGTTGAGCTTTGTGTACCTGACCCAGACTGGCAGCAGCCAGGGGCACTGGGTCAAAGCTGCGGTAGAGTTCTTGAACTGTCTTGCCCAAATCTTGCTCGACAATTACCTCTAACTGCTCGTAGCTGAAAGCAGGCACTTTATCTTGCAGCTTAGAAAGTTCCTCGACAAACTCTGCCGGGAACAAATCGGCGCGGGTAGAAAATAACTGCCCCACTTTAATGAAAGTTGGCCCCAAATCCAAGAGTGTTTCTCGAACCCAGATAGCTTGAAAGCGGCGTCTGGCAACTTTCTTTTCTTCAGTCACGCCTCCCCAGTAGCTCCAATTTTTGCTGTCGAGCCAGAGGGAAGCCAGCCAGAGCAAGACAAAGGCCCAAATGTCGAAGAAGCGCCGCTTCCGGGAGTATTTTTCGCGATTCCAGCGATAAGCTTTACTTTTGTAGGATTTACTAGCAGTTTTTTGCTCATCGGCTTCGCCAGTGTGCTTGGGGGAGCGCTGGCGATTAACAGAGTCATCAAGGAGAGCAGACACTTGGGTTCCCAAATTGCTTATTTTATGTTGTTGCTTTGATTGAAAGTAGGAGCGCAGGAGCGCAAAGCAATGCGCTCACGTAGTAAATAATAGTTGTGGTCGAGTCGATCGCTAGGGCAAACTGCTGCGGTAACGCTGTAATTCCGATCGCACCAGAGCCACTTCGGCGCGCAGCTCGTCAATAGTCGCTTGCAAATCAGCGGGATGGATGTCTTGAATAGTTGTGGTGCTTGCAGTGCCAGTTCTGGTCTGCATCGCCTCATCCGAAGCACGATTTGCCCGTTCCACAACTCGATCGGTGAACTGCCGCAGGCGTTCTCTTTGTTCGGCGTCAAATTTGCCGAGTTCAGAGAAAGCGTTGGTTGCTGCGCTTTCTAATTGCTCGTACAGTGCTTCGGCAAGTGCTCTGCCTACAAAAAAAGCATGAACTGGGGGTTTACTCATCAGAACTATGGGTTTGAAACCCCGTCCTTTTAGGACGGCTTTACATTGAATTGAATCCCCTCGCGGGGTGGAGGGGTATGGTTGCCCCAAGGCGTGAGGTATGGTTGCCTCAATCTCTTTTCGGAGTAAAGTTAGCACGCGCCTTTGTTTAGTGAGCTTGTTAGGTTGAAAGCACTGTTCCTGTTACCTTAGAACTGTTTAACTCTCAACGACAGAGCAAAGGACTAGCTACGCATCCCAGGATGTCGTGACTCGAAAAACGTAGTCAGTTAAGACTGAGGCCCGTCAGAACGGCTTGTTAGATTTCTCCTTCAAGCCTCATGCCGTCAGGGCTGAGGTTCCTGACAAAAAATCTCTGTGCGCTTCCGCAACAAATTATAACTTGCTTGTCCCCAAGGATGCTTGCTCCCAAAGGAAGGAATTTTGGGGGAATTGACACTCCCTCCCCGAGTGTCGGGGATGGGATTCTTGAGAGTTAGAACAGTTTAAGGCGCAACGGCTTAGCCCCGAAGCCTCGCTTACACTCGCTCAAATTCCAGATGGGGGTTGCTTTATACCAAAATGTTTGCAGCTTGGCAGTATTAATACGCGACCTCACACCACCTCAGCGCCGCGCACATATTCTAACATAATTCAAATCAAAATAGGAAAGCGTCCTGCATTTTTTTGCGGGCATTTGGATTTCACAGGGAATAGGAAATATTCGATAAACTCAGACGGCGACTGTTGGGATTTCCAGATTCGACGGAAGTTTTTGGAAGATAGTCGTTGGCTAGGTTTGGCTTTATTATCTCAACTACTGAGCAGATATTTGCTGAGTCATAAAATCAAGTATTTGTCCGCACTTTTAACCAACAAAAACCATACTAATTTGTCGCAGGTTCGGGAAAAGGCACTGTGGGTTCTGCCACAGGGGGTGGTGAATCAGGTGCGATCGAACTATCTGAATTGTTGCCACTGGGACTTGGTATCGCAGGCTCAGGCGATCGCTCGATCGGCGACGATATTACTGGCGACGGGGATTCCGACGGCGGCAGGGTTTCAGCGCTAGCACTCTCAGCGGCAGGCGGGGCGGGTGCGGCGGGCGGTTCTGGCGGCAGGGGCGCAACTTCCGGTACCGGTGCGGCTTCTGGTTGGGGCTCTGGCTCGATTTGGGCTTGAGGCTCTGGAATGGGGGACTCAGAAGGCTCCTCTGCGGGATCGGGCGTCGGGGATGGCTCCGGTTCCGCTTCGGGTTCTGGGGCGGGAGTTTCCTGGCTTGGAGACTCAGAAGGTTCTGCGCTAGTTTCTGAGGGCTCGATCTGTTCGGGAATGTTGCTGCTGTCTAAGGGGGGTTTGGGACGCTTGTTGAGTTCGATCGGGTAGAGAGGGCTGCTTTCGACAGACGGCTGCCCGAACATCGGCCCTGACAAATCGCGGGATTTGAGCAAATCTTCCAGAGATGGGAAGGATTCAATTTGGGAGCGATTGCTGCTGAGACTGGTGCGGTTGTAGTGCCAAGCCAGGTCAAAACCCATCCAGCCTGCAATTGCAGCCGTTACGACAAACGCCAGCAAAGTCAACTGCGGCGGGGGAGGTGCGGGCAATCGCAGACTTTGCTTGCCTTTTCTGTTTGCTGATACTCGTTCTGTTTCTTGCAGCATGGTGAGCCAATTTTCCACTGTCTGAGGGCGGTTGTGGGGGTCGATTTCGAGTCCCTGAAGGATGGCTCGCTCGATTCCTGGGCTGAGGTTGGGCTGAAATTGCCGCAACTCAGTCAGGGGAATACGATCGCGCAGGGGTGCTGCTACGGGCGCCACGCCGGAGAGTAAGTAGTAGAGGGTGGCTGCGATCGCGTAGATGTCAGTGGCCGGTGTACATTTACCGTCATAGAGGTATTGTTCGATCGGCGCGTACCCAGGGGAGAGCAAGTTAGTGTGGGTTTGTTTGGTGCCGGCGGTAAAGCCGCGCGCAATTCCGAAATCTATTAACATTACTACGTGAGAATCGGCTCGCCGGATAATATTTTCTGGCTTGATATCTCCGTGCAGCAATCCGCTGTGGTGAACTGTACTTACGGCTGAGGCTATTTGCCGAATATAGTGAAGGGCCTGGGCTTCTGGCAGCGGCCGATCGGTTTCGACTATTTGGGCAAGAGTTTGGCCGGGAATGTAGTCCATTGCGATAAAAGACTGTCCGGCTTCTTCAAAAAAGTCGATTACTCTGACAATGTTGGAATGCTGACACCGCGACAGGCGTTGGGCTTCGGCAATAAACTGCTGCTGAAATTGGGCAGATTCTGGGTGTTGGCGCAGACTTTCGTTGAGGGTTTTGAGTACGACGGTTTGGTTTAAATGGGTGTGGATAGCTCGGTAAGTGATGCCGAACCCTCCTATCCCTAAAGTCGCGTTAATTTTGTATTTGCCCTGTTGCAGGACTGTTGCTGGCGCTAAGTTCATCTTCAGTTGATGCCGTTTCCCAAACTATGCTACCGCCTTTGGGTTATTTCGCAGAGTTAGGGGTTTTAAGCAGTTGCCAAAATACGTAGGTTTGTCTAGGTTTTTCTAAGAATTAGACGGAAACCAACAATAATTGTGATAAACTGGGGAAACGCTTGATTAGTGCGGGAAGAATAAAGCTTACTGGGTGTGAAAACCACAGAAAAACACTCTTGCTCAAACGGATCGTCAAAAAAACCAAATATTTCAAGTCCTCTGCTAATTAGGCAGTCTCTAACTGGGAAGAGTAGGCCAACCTGAGCAATCAGGAAGCATATAGCACTTGCTCTAGGCAAAACATAGACCGCTAAGTTTGATTTAGAGATTTCTGTAGGTTTTTAGGAGCGGTTCACAGCCGTTGACATTTTACCTAGATTTACCTAGGTTTTAGTTACTAAATTATCGGTAAATTGACGAACAGACTAATTAGCGTTGGTGATGTCTCTCGAAAGAGAATGCGTAACCTTTGAAAAAGACCTCGCCAGCGACGTTTCGGAAATAAAAGAAACTCATTGAAAAACTTGCAAATCCTGCGCGAAGCGATTAATCTACTAGGATGCAACCACATTGAGAGGTCGAATCAATGGCTACCTTAACTTACTGTAAAGGCTTACCCACGCCAGCAGATGAACTCAACGAACTTGGATTTACAGATTTCGAGATGTTCTTGGAAGCTTACGCCCCAATTTTCTTTCTCTGCAAGTATTGAAACAGTCAGCCACTTACTTTTAAATACAGACTTCAAGAAATCCGATTGGAACACACACTTACAGCACACCTACGGCATCAATAAGCGCCATGCAAATGGCGTAATTAGTGCTGCCAAAGGTCGTGTAGACGGCGCTAAAGAGCACAGAATTTTACACGTAAAGACTCTTGAAGGAAAGATTAAATCCATTAGTGCGTGGCTCAAGAAAGCCGAGCGTAAGTTGGCATTAGCTCGTAAATTTTATGCCAAGAAAAAATGGCAGAATTCCAAGACAGGTTGTAATTTCCCCATAGCTTGCTCGCTCCAATACAAATCTACCAATTGGCAGAGCTTACGCTTTCAAATACACCATAAAAAGCGGAGACTGACCCGGTTAACGAATAGGCTCGAACACTTAAGACTCAAGCCAATCAAAGTCTTCGTCCCTCACAGTGATATTTTCGTTGTCGGTTCCAAGGACGAGTCTTTCGGTAATCAAGTTTCCCAGTGGAATGGGAACACAATAACTTTTAGAGTCCCCAAATGCTTAGAGTCACGATTCGGGAAAGCCGTATCTTCCGAGGTGGGTGATTTCAGTCGCAACATAAATAGACTACCAGAATGCGGTGCTAAGACCTGGCATTTCTACCGTAAAAACGGAAAGTGGGTTATTGCCTTGCAATTTACTCCCAAGCCGGTGAATCAAGTTTCTAGAAATAGGATGTACGGTTGCATTGGTATCGATATGAATCCTGGTGTGCGACTCGTTGGCTAGAAACCAATCCTAAAAAGGGTTAGGGGGATTAGCCGCAAGGTAGAACCTTGACAACTGAATGACCATGTAGGTGAGAGTCAGTATCCTAGAAACCTCAAATCCTACCCCGCAGGTGCAGCGGTGAAAGCACATCCCCCAGGTTCGAGACTAGCCATCAACGCCTGAAGCGGGGATGAAAGGTGGTACTACTGGAAGCCTAATCCGGTATCCATCGAGCAAAGTACCCACGAGTAAAGCCACGGCTTGAAGATGCGTTTGAATCGTCATTATCATGAACCAGCGAAATAAGGCTAAATGCGCTGGAGCCAAAAGGCAAAGGATAAGGAGCTGGCAATTACCTGGTTGACCAACAAGCACTTCCTATAAACCTGGCGAAAAGCATCACTCTAAAGGTACATACTATGGTCGTTCGGAACGAGATAACCTCTCGTCTGCTCTCAGGAGGTCGAATACTTGAGTAGGTGCTAACCGTATGCAGCGAGTAGGGGAGATTAAGTCAGAAGCGAAGGTCTGGGGTAATGCCCAGAATATGCAAACAGACTTACGGTGATTTGGATGATAAAGTCCCAAGTAGTGAGTATATATGTCTAATACACAGTCTCAACAACTGATGGTGGAATGGCACTCTATTAACTGGCGCAAGCTAGAGCGTAGCGTGTATAAGCTCCAAAAGAGAATTTATCAAGCCTCTGCCCGTGGTGATGTGAAAGCATATCGCAGACTCCAAAAGACGCTGATGAAGTCATGGTCAGCAAGAGCTTTAGCGGTTCGTAGAGTTACCCAGGATAACCAAGGGAAAAAGACGGCAGGTGTAGATGGCGTTAAATCGCTGACTCCAAAGCAACGTGTAGAACTTACTGGTAACTTAAACCTGGGTACAAAGGTCAGCCCAACTAGGCGGGTATGGATTCCTAAGCCTGGAACGGGAGAAAAGCGACCTTTGGGCATACCTACAATGAAAGACCGAGCCTTGCAAGCACTTGTCAAACTGGCACTAGAACCAGAATGGGAAGCGCGATTTGAACCGAATTCATACGGGTTCAGAGCCGGACGCTCATGCCATGATGCGGTAGAAGCAATATTTAATGCAATTAGGCTTAAGCCTAAATACGTACTAGATGCCGATATTGCCAAATGTTTTGACCGCATCGACCAAGAAGCGCTGCTAATAAAATTAAATACATTCCCCACCATCCGCCGACAAGTTCGAGCCTGGTTAAAAGCGGGAGTGATGGAATCAAAGCAGTTGTTTCCAACATCTGAGGGTACGCCACAGGGCGGGGTAATATCCCCGTTACTGGCAAATATTGCCCTTCACGGGATGGAAGAACGAATTAAGCAATACGCCGATACCTTTCCCACTAAAAGTGGTCTAGGTAAACGGGATAACCGTAGAAGCATAAGTTTAATTCGTTATGCCGACGATTTCGTGATTCTCCACGAAAACTTAACCGTTGTCCAAAGATGTAAAGAGATGATATCTGAATGGTTAAAAGGCATGGGTTTGGAATTAAAGCCCAGTAAGACGAGACTCGCTCACACTCTTATACAGTATGAGCAAGAAAAACCAGGGTTTGATTTCCTTGGTTTTACGATACAACAATTTCCACAAGGAAAATATCACTCGAAGCAGGGATTTAAGACAATCATCACCCCAAGTAAGCAGAAGCAAAAGGTACATTACGAACAAATCGCTAGGGTTATTGAAGCTCACAAGGCAGCACCGCAAGCGGCGCTAATCAGCAATTTAAACCCAGTTATCATGGGATGGGCTAACTACTACGCGACTGTAGTAAGCAAGGAAGCTTACTCAGATATTGACTACCTCATGTACCAAAAGTTAAGCGCTTGGGCAAAACGCCGCCACCCCAAAAAGAACGGGGGATGGGTGTCAAAAAGGTATTGGCAGTCCATAGGCGGTGATAACTGGGTATTCGCAACCAGGAAGGAAGGTTTGACCCCACTTCGGTTACTAAGCCATGCCGACACACCAATAGTGCGTCATGTGAAAGTTAAAGGCGAATCGTCACCATACGACGGAAATCTGGTTGTGCGAATCGAAGCCGCACGAGAGAGTGGGAAACTCAAAGACTCCCCTGGCAAGCGCTCAAATGCCAGTGT
>NZ_JAUBOX010000133.1:0-12727 GCF_036700445.1 Microcoleus sp. T3_B1 | reverse complement strand
AGTTCAAAGAAATTATCATTAATGCCGACCTTTTCTAATCCCAGAACCTGAACCCAGATAGCAGCCAGTTTCGCTTCGGTCAGAGTGCCAGGGCTGACAAATTTATTTTCCCGCTTGTTGTGGAAACTATCTGGTGCAGGTAAGGCGCGACGGTCTACTTTGCCGTTAGGTGTCAGTGGCAGCTCTTTCATCAGTACAAAAGCGCTTGGTATCATGTAGTCGGGTAAGCGCTTATTGAGATTAGCTCTCAACGATTGAGCCAAATTGTCGTAATTAAATAATCGCTGATAGAACGGGGTTTGCCGGAAATTATTTTTGTAGTGATAGGAGACATATTCAAACTGAATTATTTCTCCATTCTTTTTCCATAGACACCCTTTAATGGCATAATCGGGGTTGAGATTATTCTCGCAAAGTGTTCGGGAACAAACCGCTTGAATGGCATCTCCCTGTTCTACTTCAATTCCAGGTTCAAATATAGGAAAATAAACCGGAAGCCAGCAATATTCATACTCCAGAATATCGATTTTTTCTCCGGCAATAGTATGCAAGTTTAGCCAGACTAAAAAACCGTCCATTCGCCCATTTTTTTGAACTTTTAATTGGATTTTATGAGAAAAATCAGGATTAATATGTTCATTAAAGTTCAAGTCTTCCAAAACATCCACAGTGGATAAAACATTTGCCTTGGGGAATTTCTTAATACATACCCTTAAGTCAAATGGATATCCGACTTGCTCAAAGATTTTTTGGGTGTAATAGGCAGGAGTTTCAGAGAATTTGGGATGATGTAAGATTTCATCGGGGAGGGTAACAATTGCCATCTTGGTAACGCTTCTTTCAGGAATCATTAACCCACCCGGCTTGAGAAACCGTCGGACGTTATTAATAATGACGGCTGCACCTTCAGACCCGCCAATAGCTCCCACAATTTCTGAGACGCAGACATCAGCCAATTCTGGGAGATCAACTTGAGTTGCATCGCCATGAATAATGGTGATTTTATCTGCTAAACCTAACTTTTTAACACAGGCTCTTGCTTTCTCGAAGGTTTCTTCACTACGTTCAATTGCATAAACTTTCTTAGCGCCTGCTTCAACACAAAATCTCGATAAGATAGCATCTTTACCTGTCCCAATTTCAACGACAATTTGATCTTTGACCAATTGATTAATTGCAACTTTATAACTATCGTTCCGTCGATGGTCATTGGTCATGGCGTAATAGAGTAAGTTATCGTAGACATAGTATTCAGCGATAGAGGGCCATAATTCTACTAAATCTGTTGATGATTTTTCTGGTTTCTTGGATGAGATGAGATTTTTCTGTTGGGGTACAACGTAAGCCACCAAACGCTTATCATTGGGTTGGTCTTCCCGCACAAGAACAACGGCTTCTTGAACTTCGGGTAACTGGGACAGTGTCGCTTCAATTTCACCTAACTCAATGCGGAAGCCCCGCACCTTGACCTGATTGTCAATGCGACCAAGATATTCAATGTTTCCATCTGGAAGATAACGAGCCAAATCTCCAGTTTTATAGAGGCGAGAACCAGGCTCATCACTGAAGGGATTGGGAATAAATTTCTCTTGAGTCAGATCGAGACGGTTGAGATAACCTTTTGCTAGTCCCACACCAGCAATGTGAAGTTCTCCAGGAACACCGATAGGAACGGGTTGTTTATGGCGATCGAGAATATAAATTTGGGTGTTGTCAATCGGACGACCAATTGGCAGCACGTCCATGCCTTCAAAGCATTGTGCAGCCGTAGCGCAGACAGTGGATTCAGTTGGCCCGTAAGCATTGAAGAACCGCCGTCCTCCAGCCCATTGAGTGACCAAAGAAGGAGGACATGGCTCTCCCGCGACAACAATAGTCTCTAAAGCTGGTAACTCTTGAGTCGGCAGAACGGCGAGTGCTGACGGCACAAGGGTAGCGTGAGTAATCCTTTGCTCCTGGAATAGCTGCAATAAAGGTTGTCCTGGTTGTAACTCCTCTGGCGTTCCCAAAAATAATGCAGCTCCCGCACAAAGAGCCATGACAATTTCCGAGATAGAAGCGTCAAAGCTAATCGAAGCAAACTGAAGAACGCGACTATCTGGCTGAACGTTAAATAGGTTAATTAGTGCTGTTGCTAGATTGCACAATCCTCGATGAGCGACTTTAACCCCTTTAGGCTTTCCGGTTGAGCCAGAAGTGTAAATCACATAAGCCAAGTTCTCCGGTGTCAAGTTAGTGATGGGAGAAAGCTCACTTAAAGTAGAGATTTCTTCCCAATCAGCATCCAAGCAAACTACCCGTGCTTGATGTTTTGGCAACGAGACAACCAGTTTTTGTTGAGTCAATAGAACTGGTAGCTGCGAATCATTGAGCATATAAGCGATGCGCTCAGGAGGATAGGCCGGGTCTATAGGGACGTAAGCACCACCGGCTTTGAGTACGCCTAACAGTCCTATAATCATGTCAAAGGAACGTTCGACGCAGATACCTACCAGTGTTTCTGATTTTACCCCCAGTCTTTGTAAATAGTGTGCTAATTGGTTAGCCTTAGTGTTTAGTTCTCGGTAGGTTAGCTGTTCATCTTTAAAAATTACTGCTATGGCATCTGGTGTTTGTTCTACCTGGGCTTCAAATAATTGATGAATACATAGATTGTAATGATAGTCTTGTTGGGTTTGATTCCACTCTACTAATAATTTATGTTTCTCAATAGCCGTCAAAATGGATATATCTGATAGCCTTTGTTGTGGATTCACTACAATACCAGCCAACAACGTTTGCCAATGTTCTATCATTCGGGCAATGGTTGTGGCATCAAATAAATCTGTACTATATTCAAACGCCCCTATTAGTCCCTCCTCAGTTTTGTGCAACGACAAGCTTAAATCTAACTTAGCTGTTTGGTTAACTCCAGGCTCAGATGTGTTAATTGTTAAATTTTGGAGAATAATATTAGAGGCGGTTTCATGTTCTAAAGCGAAGGCTATTTGAAACAAAGGAGAGTAGCTTAAATTCCGTTCTGGATGTAATGCTTCTACTAGCTTATCAAATGGTAAATTTTGATGCTCATACGCTTCTAGGACAACTTTTTTAACTTGTTGTAATAACTGGAGAAAAGTAGAATTACCAGATAAATCTGTGCGGAATACCAAATTATTAACAAAAAATCCAATCATTTCCTGAGTTTGAGGATTCTGGCGGTTTGCGGATGGAGAACCAACAACAATATCGGGTTGATTGGTGTAGCGGTAGAGCAATACTTTAAATGCAGTCAGGAGTAATGTAAAGAGTGTAACTCCCTGCTGCTGACTCAAATTTACGAGGGCTTCACTAATCTCTAGCTCAATCGTAAAAAATTGGGTTTCCCCACGAAAGGATTGTACGGCAGGTCGGGGACGATCTGTTTGTAATTCCAACAATGCTGGCATTCCCGTTAGTTTTTGTTGCCAGTAAGCAAGTTGAGACTCTAAAACTTCTCCCTGTAACCACTGCTTCTGCCACACAGCAAAATCTACATACTGAAGATTAATGTCAGGTAAATGGGGTTTACCTTGTCCAACCAAAGCCGAGTAAATTGTCGTAAATTCTTGAAGAAAAATATTGACAGACCAACCATCAAAGATAATGTGGTGAATTGTTAGCAGTAAAACATTTTCTGTTGGGGTAAGCTGAACTAATTCTGCCCTTATTAAAGAATCTTCAGCCAGATTAAATACATGGCTAATTGCAAGAGAAGCTAATTTCTGATACTCTAAATCCCGTTGACTTGCTAACAAAGAACGCAAATCAACAACTGGTAAAGTAAAATCTCTCGTCGCATTTATGATTTGAGCAGGTTTTCCATCAACGGTAATAAAGTTAGTGCGTAAGATTTCGTGACGGGCGATTAATAATTGCAAGCTCGACTCCAAAGCAGTAATATCGAGTTGACCGCTAAAATGCAAGTTCAGAGGAATGTTATAGAAGGGGATGTTAGGCTGTAGTTCGTAGAGGAACCAAAGTCCCTCTTGAGTAAAAGAAAGAGGAAAGATATTGTTTTCTGTTCTGGATCTCGGAGCAATCGCTGTGGTATTGGTTTGAAGATTAGCTTGCTGCAAAAACGAGATAATTTCTGCTTTGCGATCACTAATTTCCGACTTGAGAGCAGGGGTAAGAATCCCTTCAGGAGCCTTGCAACGAAGGCGTTTCCCTTCCAAAAATAGGTTAATATCTAACTTGCGTAAATGATTAATAAATTCAATGGTATTCATTAAAATTCTACCTCTTCTAAATTATTGGTGCTAGTGTTAACATTTTGGTTTACCCAAGAAATTGCTTCAATGTAGCTTGAAAAACTTGCTACAGTTGGAGCTTCAAATAACTTAGACAAGGGCAGATTTAACCCCAAATGGGAACTTAGTTTTGAGAGCAGTTGAGTTGCCAGTAAGGAATGCCCACCTAATTCAAAAAAGTTATCGTGGATGCTGAGTTGCTCGACTCCCAAAACCTCAGCCCAGATAGATGCTACTAATTTTTCTGTTGGAGTCTGAGGAGCTACAAACTCTGCTTTTTCAATTAAACTATTGAGGTCTGGTGCTGGTAATAATTTGCGGTTTACTTTGCCATTGGGGGTCAGTGGTAAAGACTCCAAAATTACAAAAGCACTAGGCACCATATAGTCTGGTAGTCGCTCTTTTAGAAAATGTCGCAGGTCGCCAACGGTGGGCGCAGGTTCCTGAAGAGGGACAACGTAAGCGACTAGACTCTTTTGGCTGGGAATATCTTCTCGAAGCACGACTGCAACAGAGAGTAAGTTTGGATGGTGACTCAGTGCTGCTTCAATTTCTCCGAGTTCGATACGAAAACCGCGCACCTTTACTTGGTCATCTATCCGACCGAGGTATTCAATATTACCATCGGGCAGATAGCGAACCTGATCTCCAGTTTTATAAAGGCGTTCAGTGGGAGAGTCATTAAAGGGGTTACGAATGAACCGCTCAGTGGTCAACTCAGGACGGTTGAGATACCCCCGTGCCAAACCAGCACCACCGATGTGCAGTTCTCCAGGAACCCCAATCGGTACAGCCTGTCCGTTCTGATCTAAGATGTAGGTACAGAGATTCCCCAGAGGACGACCGATGGGCAACTGCCTTAATGTCGTGTCGTCTGCTGATAACTCGTATATCGTAGCTCCTATAGTCGCTTCTGTTGGGCCGTAATTATTAAATAGACGTACTTGTTGTCCTACACATTCAAACCAGGTTTTCAGTCGTTCTGGCAGTGCTTTTTCTCCCCCAAGAATGATCAAACGTAATGAAGGGGATAATGCAAGAGTTTTTGGGCTCAAGAAAGCAGTCAATTCATGCCAGTAGGCTGTCGGCAAAGCCATTACAGTGATTTCCCAGTTCTGGCACTTCTGCAAAAATCCCTCAAAAGAGTCCAGCATTGTATCGGTACGCAATACAAGTGTTGCACCAGAAGTTAGGCTGGTATAGATTTCTTCGGCACTGACATCAAAACTAATAGAAGAGAATTGTAAAATGCGATCGCACTTCTGTATTCTATATTCAGCACTCGCAGCCGTCGTGTAATTGGCTAACGACCCATGTTGAATTAAAACGCCTTTGGGTTTTCCTGTAGACCCTGATGTGTAGATAACATAAGCCAAGTTTTCTGGCTTCACTGAACTTAAAGGGTTTTCTTTGGGGTAAGAAGCAATTTCTTTCGAGTCTGAATCTAAGCAGATAACACGCGCTGAGAGTGCAGGAAGTTTCTCGACTAGCCTCTCTTGAGTCAGCAGCACTGGAACCGACGAATCTTCTAGCATGAAAGCCAAGCGCTCAGACGGATAGTTCGGGTCTAGCGGAACATAAGCACCGCCAGCTTTGAGGATGCCCAACAAACCGATTATCATTTCCAGAGAGCGCTCTACACAAATCCCTACCAGCACTTCTGGCCCCACGCCCAGCGATCGCAGATAATTTGCCAGTTGATTCGCTTTTACATTCAACTCTCGATAGGTGAGTTGTTTTTCTTCAAACACCACTGCTACGGCATCGGGTGTCCGTTCCACTTGTTCTTCAAACAACTGATGGGTGCACTTCTCTTGGAGATAATCTTTAGCGGTGTTGTTCCACTCTACTAATAGCTGCTGTCGCTCTCTTAGTGTCACTAGAGGCAATTCTGAAATCGCCTGTTTGGAATTGGCGACGATTCCTTCCAACAATGTCTGGAAATGTTCCGCCATCCGAACGATGGTAGTCTCATCAAACAGATCCGAGTTGTATTGCCATTCTGCTACCAATCCATCAGCCGTATTCTCCATTGATAGGGTCAAATCAAACTTGGCTGTGACGCTTTCCACAGAATACGAGCTTACCGCTGAATCAAGCAGTTCCATAGAAGGTACTCCTCCGTCGTCAAGAGCAAACATGACCTGGAATAGAGGCGTGTAGCTTAAATTGCGTGTTGGTTCCAATGCTTCTACCAACTGCTCGAATGGCAGGTCTTGATGCGTGTAACCTTGCAGCGCGACTTCCCGGACTCGATTGAGTAGCTGCTCAAAACTGGGATTGCCGCCGAGGTTGGTACGCAGCACTAAAGTATTGACAAAAAAGCCGATTAGCCCTTCAAGTTCCCGTCGGTTGCGACCAGCTACAGGAGTTCCTACTACGATGTCATCTTGCCCTGAGTATCGGTATAGCAATGTCTGAAACGCTGCAAAAAGCGTCATAAACAGAGTGACTCCCGATCGCTTACCCAAAGTGGCAAGTTCCGCGCTTAATTCTTTGGAAAAGGCTGCATAGTAATATCCTCCCCGGAAGGTTTGAACAGCCGGTCGCGCTCGGTCTGTGGGCAATTCTAATAAATTCGGAGCGTTCTTGAGTTGTTCCTTCCAGTAGTCAAGCTGGGTTTCTAGTATTTCTCCAGTTAGCCACTGCCGCTGCCAAAGGGCAAAGTCGGCATATTGTACTGGTAACTCTGGTAAAACTGGAAGCTTTCCAGTACAGAAAGCTTGGTAAAGTTCTGTTAGTTCCCGCACGAATACGCCCAACGACCAACCATCAGAAATAATGTGGTGCATGGTGAGCAGCAAGAGGTACTCTGTTTCACCTAGCTGTAGCACCATCCCTCGGAGCAAAGGCTCTTGCTCCAGGTTAAAAGGTCGATTCGCTTCAACCGTAGCTAATCGTTTCGCTTCAATTTCTCGTTCGCTCTCAGAGAGGTGCAACAAGTTCACAACTGGTAGTTGAAAACTAAGAGTTGAGGCGATAACTTGAACGGGTTGATCTCCTACTATTGCAAAGTTGGTGCGTAAGGCTTCATGGCGCCGGATAATTTCATTGATGCTACTCTCTAAAGCAACTATATTAAGCTTACCGCTAAGATGCCAAGCAAGCGGGATGTTGTAAAAGGCGCTGTTTGGTTGTAATTGATCGAGGAACCACAACCTCGTTTGAGCGAAAGATAATGGGATGGACTCTGACTTTGGAATTGGTAGAAGAGGCAGAGCTTCTACAGATTGTCCGTTTTTGAGCGCTATCTCAACCCGCGAAGCTAATTCGGCAATCGTGGGAGCTTCAAACAAACTGCGTAACGGTAATTCGAGCAATATTGTGTCGCGCACTCTCGAAATTACTTGAGTGGCTAATAAGGAATGTCCGCCCAAGGTAAAGAAATTATCATGAACGCCTATAGAGTCAATTAAAAGGATGTTAGCCCAAATGCTGGCTAGCATTTCCTCAATAGGAGTGCGTGGAGCGACAAAAGACTCTTCCAGTTCTTTCCGCAAATCAGGGGCGGGTAAGGCACGACGGTCTACTTTACCATTGGGTGTCAGGGGTAGTGCCTCCAGCACAACAAAAGCACTTGGCACCATGTATTCGGGCAACTGCTGTTTGAGGAAGCGGCGCAGGTCACTAATTGCGGGTGCGGGTTCCTGAAGAGGAACAATATAAGCCACCAATTGCTTGTCACCTGCAACGTTTTCTCTGGTGATGACAGCAGTCTCTCTTACACCGGGATGTTGGCTCAGTACCGCTTCAATTTCGCCTAATTCGATGCGGAAGCCACGTATTTTTACTTGATTGTCGATACGACCGAGGTATTCGATGTTGCCGTCTGGTAGATAACGTGCCTTATCTCCAGTTTTATACAGGCTCAAACCCGGTTCATTACTGAAGGGGTTGGGGATAAATTTTTCAGCCGTCAAATCGGGACGGTTAAGATATCCTCGCGCTAACCCGACACTGGCAATATAGAGTTCCCCAGCAACACCGATGGGAACTGGCTGCAAATGGGCATCCAGTAAGTAGAATTGCGTGTTGGCGATCGGGCGTCCGATGGGCACTGAGGTGTGGAGTTCGCCCTCAAACGCCTTGACTTTGTAAGCCGCTGACCAGATGGTTGTCTCGGTGGGGCCGTAAACGTTCCAGACTTCCTGAGAACGGCACAGCAATTGAGACGCTAGATTCTTAGGTAAAGCTTCTCCGCCACAAAGTATTTTCAGTTGAGGGCTGCCAGTCCACCCGGCTAAAAGAAGCACTTGCCAGGTGGCCGGGGTGGCTTGCATGACCGTAGCGCCGCAATCCTGTAGTGTTTGCAATAACTGCTCTCCAATTGATGCCACTTCACCGCTAACCACCACCACACGAGCACCCACAGATAGGGGCAGGAAAATTTCCAGCGCCGCAATGTCAAAGTTAATCGTTGTAACGCTCAGCAGGATATCTCTCTCACTCAACCCTGGAGTTTGGCTCATGGAAGTTAACAGGTTGACCGCAGCCCTGTGAGAAATTTGCACCCCCTTGGGCTTGCCGGTAGAGCCTGATGTGTAGATAACATAGGCTCGGTTGGTTGCTGTCGCCTGCACCGGCAGATTCTGTTCGCTGGCGTGAGCCAGGGTTTCCCAGTCAGTGTCCAGACAAATCACGCGAACCTGATGTTCTGGCAGCTCCGCGACCAGATGCAGCTCGCTCAGCAGCACCGACACCTGAGAATCCGCCAGCATATAAGCCAAGCGCTCTTTTGGGTAGGCTGGATCTAGGGGCACATAGGCTCCCCCCGCTTTAAGAATTCCCAGCAGTCCTACCACCATCTCTAGGGAACGCTCCACACAGATGCCAACCAACACATCTGGCTCTACACCCAAACTTTGCAGGTAGTGTGCCAATTGATTCGCCTTCGCATTCAATTCGCGATAGGTGAGCTGTTCCCCTTCAAAAACCACGGCCACCGCGTCGGGCGATCGCTCAACTTGCTCCTCAAATAACTGATGGATACACTTATCCTGCGGATACTCAGCTTCTGTGTTATTCCACTCCACTAATAGCTGGTGGCGCTCTGTTTCTGTCAGTAGCGATAATTCTGAAATCTGCTGAATAAAATTGGCTGCGATCGCCTCCAGTAAAGTCTGGTAATGTCCCGCCATCCGAGCGATCGTGTCAGCATTAAACAAGTCAGTATTGTATTGCCAGCCAGCCTGGAAAACTTCTCCCCTTTCCATGATCATTACATTCAGGTCAAAGCTTGCCCCTCGTTGATGGCCGAGTAGATATGGCTCCATCTCAAGCCCAGACTCCTCGAAGCGCGATGAATTTTTAAGAGACTCACCCCAACGTTGCTTTTGCCAAGTAAAGCTGACTTGGAAGAGAGGAGAACGACTGGGATCTCGTTGAGGCTGAAGTTTCTCTACTAAAAGTGGAAAAGGATAATCCTGATATTTCTGTGCTTCTTTAACTTGGCTGTTCACCTGAACCAAGAAATCTTTGAATGTCAAGTTTTCGGTTACTGTAGCCCGCAAGACAACGGGGTTAACTAAGTAGCCGACAATTCTTTTAAACTCCTCTTGACCCCAACGACTGGCCATCGGGCTTCCTACGAGGATATCTTCTTGGTTGGTGTAGCGGTAAAGTAAGACAAAAAAAGCAGCAAGCATCAGCTTGTAAAGGCTTGTTCCAGTAGAGCTAACTACCGAGCGCAGGCTGTGAATTAATTGTTTATCTAGCTGTAAGATATGAATTTCTCCCCCATAAGTCTGCACTGGGGGTCGGTGTCTGTCTGTCGGCAAGTTTAGGATTGGTAACTCTCCCGATAGTTGTTTTTGCCAATATTCCCAAAGTTTTTCTCCCTTTGGACCCGATAGCATTTTCAACTGCCAATCTATAAACTCGGTATAGGGCGGATTTTTAGCAACAGAATCTTCTATCTGCTGATAGCTAATTTGTTTGGTTTCGGCAACATACCAAACTTGCAGTTCATTGAGGAGTAAACCTAAAGACCATAAATCCCCGGCAATGTGGTACATGGTCAGCAACAGAATGTGTTTTTGTGCCGAACAAGCAAACAGATTGAGTCGCCAACTCGGTTCTTTTTCCAGATTGAATGGACGATCTGTTTCTAATAAAATTTGCTTTTTTAAATAGTCTTCGCTCCAATTTGAAGCATCTGTTATTTGGATAGAAACTTCTAACTGTTCCTGAATAAGTTGAAATGGTTTTCCTTCGTAAATTGTGTAAGTAGTTCGGAGAATCGGATGACGATTGACAATCTTTTGCCACGCCCGTTGCAAAGCTGTAACATCTATGGATGAGCGAATTACCGCTGTATCGAAAATGTTGTATGCAACGCTTTCGGGAGCCATCTGGTACAGAAACCATAAAGCTTGCTGACCCAGCGAGAGGGGATGAAAGGATGCCGGTGTCTCTGGCGTCATGGGGGTGATGTTATCATTCAAAACTGACATATTTTGTTCCGAAGATATTTCTGTGAACATTACAGAAATTCCTATAATTTTCCTGTCTATTAATTTTTTTAGTTAGATGGAGAGCGCAGGAAATTTTATTGGACCGAATTTGTAGCGCGTTTTCAGCGTCAAATATTTTAGGGCAAACTCGTCCTAATAATAGGACACCAATTTCTGCATCAAGCCACTATTGGAAAGGCGGGAGCAAGCGTTCGAGAGCCGGATGGTAGGTGCGATCGCCCACTCTCGAAGCCAAGATGCAGCAACGCGGCTGTCTTTTTCGCAAGTACACCTGTGTACCTTCGGTTCCCTTGTAGGTCGCTAGTTTTTAACAACTTCATTTTTGTCACCTGCCTAAATAAATACTTAATCTACCTCTATAGATAGATGCCTGTCAAGGGCAAGAACATAAAGTTAATGCGAAGAACCAGAAAAAGAATGTAAAAAATCAACATTCCCTGACTTGAGCAAGATTTGGGTATAACTGTGCGAATCGTTGGCTAGAAACCAGTCCTATAAAGGATTAGGGGGATTAGCCGCAAGGAATAGAACCTTGACAACTGAATGACCATGTAGGTGAGAATCAGTACCCTAGAACACTCAAATCCTACCCCGCAGGTGCAGCGGTGAAAGCATCTCCCCTACGGTAGCGACTAGCTATCAATCCGTAAAGCGGGGAGAAAAGATGTTATTACTGACAGCCTAAGTCGGTAAGCATCGAGCAAAAGTACCCATGAGTAAAGCCTTGGCTTGAAGATGTGTTTGAATCGTCGTTACCAAAAACCAGCGAAATAAGGCTTAATGCGCTGGAGCCAAAAGGCACAGGATAAAAGGAGTTGGCAAGTGGGTATTTGACCAACAAGCACTTCCGATAAACCCGGCGAATAACATCACTCTAAATGTACACAGTATGGTCATTCGGAACGAGATAACCTCTCGTCTGCTCTCAGGTGGTCGAATCCCTGTAGTAGGTGCTAACCGTATGCAACGAGTAGGAAAGATTGGGTCAGAAGCTAAAGTCTGGGGTAATGCCCAGGATATGCAGACGGACTCACGGTGATTTGGAAGAAAAAGTCTTAAGTAGTGAGTAAAAATGTCTAAAACGAGTTTAAAGACTACGGTGGAATGGAACCAAGTGAACTGGCGAAAGCTAGAGCGTAAGGTTTATAAGCTCCAAAAGAGAATTTTTCAAGCCTCTCAACGTGGTGATGTGAAAGCAATACGCAGACTCCAAAAGACGCTGATGAATTCTTGGTCAGCAAAGGTATTAGCGGTTCGTAGAGTAACCCAGGATAATACTGGCAAGAAAACGGCAGGAGTGGACGGGGTGAAATCCTTGTCCCCAGCAGCACGTTTGAAGTTAGTAAATAATTTAAAACTGGGGTCTAAGGTTAGTCCGACTAGGCGAGTATGGATTCCCAAGCCTGGAACGGAAGAGAAGCGACCTTTAGGCATACCTACAATGGAAGACCGAGCCTTGCAAGCACTTGTCAAACTGGCATTAGAACCAGAATGGGAAGCGCGATTTGAACCTAACTCCTTCGGGTTCAGACCTGGACGTTCATGCCAAGATGCAGTCGAGGCTATATTTTCAAGCATCAGTAAAAAGCCAAAATATGTGCTTGATGCCGATATAACTAAATGTTTCGACCGGATTGACCATGAAGCACTGCTCAATAAATTAAATACATTCCCCACCATTCGCCGACAGATTCGTGCATGGTTAAAAGCGGGAATGATGGATGTTATGCAGTTGTTTCCAACATCTGAGGGTACTCCACAGGGTGGGGTTATTTCTCCATTACTGGCAAATATTGCCCTCCACGGGATGGAAGAACGAATTAAACAGTTTGCAGAAACATTGCCTACTAGAAGCGGCAAAGGCAAAAGGGATAACCGTAATAGTCTTAGCCTGATTCGTTATGCCGATGACTTCGTGAGCGCGACACGATGTCGCATGTTGTGAGTGAGGAGGTGACTTCTCTAGGTTAGTGTCCAAACCTA
>NZ_JAUBOX010000010.1:133312-137300 GCF_036700445.1 Microcoleus sp. T3_B1 | reverse complement strand
GTCATTAGTCATTAGTCATTAGTCATTAGTCATTAGTCATTAGTCATTAGTCATTAGTCATTAGTCATTAGTCATTATATGCAATCCTTAAAACAAGCTGCCCGCCGACTTAAGAAAGAGACTTACGCGGTTTATTTAGCCAGTACAGACCAGAGAGTAGCTTGGTACGCCAGAATTTTAGCAGGGCTTACGGTGGCCTATGCTTTTAGCCCGATCGACTTAATTCCTGACTTCATACCGGTTCTCGGCTACTTGGACGATTTGATAATTGTACCTTTGGGAATTTGGCTGGTACTGAAGATGATTCCGCCACAGGTTTTAGCCGAGTGTCGGGAAAAAGCAGCCGCAGAAATAGAGCGAGGAAAACCTATAAATCGGGCTGCCGCTGCTGTGATTATTGCCATCTGGATTGGCTTGGGAATATTAGCAGCAATGTGGCTGATACGAATATTTAAACGTTAGAATACCGGGCGGTTGAAACCGGGGCTATACAGACAAAACCCGCCTCCGCGGGTTAAAGAATAGGCGGTGAAAATTATGTTTTACGCTATTCTCTTAAGTCCGCGGAGGCGGACATCGTTTGTGTAGACGCGGTTTAAACCGCCGTCTGATCTGATATTATATTGTAGGGCGAGCGCACCTTACCTTAAAAAAAATCGCGGTATTCCATACCAAGTATTATTTACCGCTTAAAAAATTAAACTAACTTTCTAGCTATGACTCAAACCACTGATTTCCTCAGCCACCTCAACCCATCTCAGCGCCAAGCAGTCGCCCATTATAACGGGCCGCTGTTAGTAGTAGCGGGCGCTGGTTCCGGCAAAACCAGAGCTCTAACTTACCGAGTTGCTAACTTAGTTCGCACCCATCGAGTTGATCCTGAAAATATTCTGGCGGTGACATTTACAAATAAAGCCGCCAGGGAGATGAAAGAAAGAATTGAGAAATTGCTGGCAACTCAGCAAGCTGAAGCCGAATATGGCAAACCTTTGGTAGACTTAGCCCCGGATGTGCAGACGAAATTGCGATCGCAAATTTACCAGAGAATTACCAAACACATTTGGATGGGGACTTTTCACTCTTTGTGCGGTCGCATTCTCCGCTACGATATTGAGAAATATCAAGACGAAAAAGGCCGGCAGTGGAAGAAAAATTTTTCGATTTTTGACGATTCAGATGCTCAAGGTATCGTCAAACAAATTGTTACAAAAACTCTCAATCTGGACGATAAGAAATTTGATCCGCGAAAAGTCCGCTATGCCATCAGCAATGCTAAAAATAAAGGCTTGTCGCCTCAAGAATACCTAGCAGCAGAACCGGATTATCGAGGTCGTGTGATTGCCGATGTTTACAGTCGCTACCAAGACGCTTTAGCAGCCAACAATGCCCTAGATTTTGACGACTTAATCCTCGTTCCCGTTAAGCTTTTGAGCCAAAACGAGCAAGTATTAAGTTACTGGCATAAAAAGTTTTGCCATATTTTAGTTGACGAATACCAAGATACTAACCGCACTCAATACGATTTGATTCGGATGTTGGTGACAAATAACGCCGATCCTAAAAAATTCGATAAATGGCAAAACCGCTCGATTTTTGTCGTGGGCGATGTCGATCAATCAATTTACAGCTTTCGGATGGCAGATTATACCATATTGCTGGAATTTCAAGAGGATTTTGGAGATGGTTTGTCCGACGAGAAAACTCGGACAATGGTAAAATTAGAGGAAAATTATCGATCGCGCGAAAACATCCTGCAAGTCGCGAACCACTTGATCGAACACAATACCGAACGGATCGAAAAAATTCTGCGGCCGACTCGCGAACCGGGAGCTCCGATTGTTGTCTGGCGGGCAGACAACGAATTAGATGAAGCGGAATTTGTAGCAGGTCAAATTCATTCCTTAAAGCGCCAAAATTCCGAATACGAAAACGGCAGTAACTTTGCGATTCTCTACCGCACAAACGCTCAATCTCGATCCTTTGAAGAAGCGTTAATGCGTTTAGACATTCCTTACAATATTGTCGGTGGCCTGAAGTTTTACGATCGCAAAGAAATCAAAGATATCTTAGCATACCTGCGGGCGCTTGCCAATCCCGACGATAGCGTCAGCCTCAAACGCATCATCAATACTCCCCGTCGCGGCATTGGGGATACCACATTTTCCAAAATCGAAGACGCTGCAACTCAATTGGGCATTCCGTTGTGGGAAATCCTCAGCGATGAATCTTCTGTCAATACTCTCGCAGGGCGATCGGCAAAAGCTATTATTAAGTTTGCCGAAATGATTGGTCGTTGGCAATCGCAAGTTGAAACTCTGCCGGCTTCGCAAATTGTCCAAGGAATTATCCAAGATTCAGGCTACATTGAAGATTTGAAAAATCAAGGAACCGAGGAAGCCGAAAATCGCATAGAAAACGTCAGAGAATTGTACAATGCTGTGCTGCAATTTGAAGAACAAAACGAAGAACCGACGCTGACATCATTTTTAGCAAAAGCATCTTTAGCATCCGATTTAGATGACTTGCAGGAAGAAGATTCCCGCGTGTCGCTGATGACGCTACACTCAGCAAAAGGGTTAGAATTTCCCGTGGTATTTCTAGTCGGAATGGAACAGGGTTTATTTCCTAATTTCCGCAGTTTGGACGACCCGAAAGCGATCGAAGAAGAACGCCGTTTGTGCTACGTCGGCATCACTCGCGCCCAGGAATTGCTATTTCTCACCCACACTCGCGAACGTCGCCTCTGGGGAGGTTTCCGGGAACACTGCACCCCTTCGCTATTCTTAGGGGAATTGCCGACACATTTGCTGGCTGGAAGTGCGAAGAAAACTAAAGCGGGGAAAACGGCTGCATCTAAAGGAAAAACTAATAATTCAGCAGCAAATTCCGGGAGTTCTAAACCGGGAAACAATGGACAATCGGCGGATTGGCAAACAGGCGATCGGGTTTTTCATCATGCTTTTGGAGTTGGAGAAATTACCCACGTTTTAGGGGCTGGCGATAAAACTAATCTGGCAATTAAGTTTTCAGGTTTGGGCAGAAAAATCATCGATCCGAGAACAGCTAAGTTGCAGCGAGTGTAATAGAAAAGCAGAAATAAAAACAACATCAGATTTTATGCCTTACAGTCAATTTACAACGATCGGCAAAGTTAAAGAAGCCTTCAATCTCACAGCAGTCGAAGGAATCAGATTTCTGCCGGAAATCGAGCCGATCGCACCCGCAACAGCCTTGCAGACCATGCTGGAGACAAATTTGCCTTGGGCGATCGCTACTAGCACAGAAAAAGCCCGTTCAGAAGCTATTATCAACCCTGTATTGCTGGAAGTTCGCAGGATTCTGAACCAACAAATCAGCGTGTTTTCGGGTGAAGAATTTAATGTCGATGCTGCTGTTGGACTTACAGGAGTTTGCGATTTTCTCATCAGCCGTTCCCCCGAACAATTAGACATTGAAGCCCCAGCAATTGTGATGGTGGAAGCTAAAAAAGGAGATTTGAAAGTAGGTTTGGGTCAATGTATTGCTGAAATGGTGGCGGCCCAGAGGTTTAATGAAGCGAAAGGGATCTCGATATCAGCCATCTACGGCAGCGTTTCCAGCGGCACAGCTTGGCGGTTTCTCAAGCTGGAAGGGCAAATAGTGACGATCGATCTTACCGACTATCCGCTACCTCCCGTAGATAAAATATTGGGATTTTTAGTCTGGATGGTGCGCCAAAATTAGCATATCAAATCCGGGTTGAAAATTCCCGATCGGAGTCGGCGGTTAAAACCGTTACTACACAACCTTGCCTCCGAACAGAGGGGACTCAAAAGAAATGATTCAAGACTCTCCCGTAGGGAATCGCCCCTCGATCGATCTTATCTCACATCTTGCACCATTCTCAAGAACAGGCTTTTCGGCCTGTTCCACAATAACATTCACTCTTTGTGGAACAGGCCGAAAAGCCTGTTCATAAAAGACTTATTAACAATAATGCAACATCGCA
>NZ_JAUBOX010000010.1:85568-133212 GCF_036700445.1 Microcoleus sp. T3_B1 | reverse complement strand
AAATGCCTGTTCCACAAGAAAATTCACTCTTTGTGGAACAGGCCGAAAAGCCTGTTCATAAAAGACTTATTAACAATAATGCAACATCGCAAAATGCCTGTTCCACAAGAAAATTCACTCTTTGTGGAACAGGCCGAAAAGCCTGTTCATAAAAGACTTATTAACAATGATGCAACATCTCATATCTTATTCGACTACCTGAGATTCCACACGCCTGTATTTACCCGCCAAACGTTCTCGACGCTGGCGGCGGTTGTCAGCTTCAAATATGGCGATTAATTCATCCAGGTTTAGAGTCAAAGCGTCAAGCTGTTGGCAGACTTCACGCATCTTTTCAACGTGTCGCTTTCTGGTTTCAGCGTCGGGGATTCTAGGTTGTTGATTCATGGCAAATTCCAATCCATTTTGATTTCTCGGATAGTTGCTTCTGAGGCATCGACAGCCGCCTCTGTTTGTTCTATCGTTCTATACAGAAAGTTTAACGTATCCGCAGTCGCAGCGGGTTGAGATTCTGCTACCTGCTGCAAAAGCCTGTACAAACGATTGTAAGGGTTTCTCAACCTTTCCTTAACATTATCCAGGGATTCTAGTTCGGGGAGTGTCGCTTCTGTCTCGCCAAACTGCTGCATTAAAATGTATTCTGTAGCGGTTGTCTCGTTGAGGAGTTCCACTAGCCGCCGCTGCAATGTGAAAATTGTGTTCAGGATGTCATCAGGTAGCTTTGCCATTGTCCTTAATTTTTAGGGATAACAACTTAACACAATATATTAGAATGTTTGCTTCCTATCATTTTAGTTTGAATCGATAGCGATATCAGTCCAAATTTACTACCTTTAAATTTGCATTCCATGCTTCGCCAATAACGCACTTCCATAAGCAGCCGCAGTATGAATTGGCGTTACTACAGGCACTTTTAAATAACGCTTTCTAATCGCAGTCCAAACCGCATTTTTTGCACCGCCGCCAGCAGTATAAACTTTTGTCAAAGGAGTTGCACCCAATTCTTGCAATAATTGATATCCCCGCGCTTCAATCCGCGCTATGCTTTCTAGCAAACCGTGCAGAAATTCCACTGAATCAGTGGGACGCGGTTCGAGTCGGGGCGGCAAATTCGGGTCATTAATCGGAAAGCGATCGCCCTTTTTCAACAATGGGTAATAATCCAGCAAACTCTCTTGTTCTGGATCAATTTGTGTGCTATAATTGTCCAACTCAACATCAGTAAAAAAATGCCGCAGCACTGCACCTCCGGTATTAGAAGCACCTCCAACCAACCACAAATCGCCTGCCAGGGCGGGCACGGGGGCACCGCCCCTACAAAAGGGGGGGAAACGATGACTGTAAATCCCGTATCTAGAATCATCTACGCGGGTATGACTTAACAGTTTGACTGCTAGTGTAGAACCGAGAGAAGTTACTGCTTCCCCTGGTAAATTGACACCGCTTGCTAAAAATGCTGCAATGCTATCGGTTGTACCAGCACAAATCATACAATCGCGGGGAAAACCAAAGCGATCGCGCACTTGAGCTCTCACTTCCCCCACAGGCGTGCCCGGTGCGACAACTTGTGGCAATTCAGGAGTTGCAGCGCCCGCAATTCCCTCTATCAGCCAATTCGGATAGCACAAAGTATCAACATCGAAACCGAGTTTCAAAGCATTGTGATAGTCGCTAATGCCTAATTTCCCGTGCAGCAGAAAGGCCAGCCAGTCAGCTTGATGCAGGAAAACCGTAGGGGCGGTGCCCCCGTGCCCGCCCTCCTGCCACCAGCCGTGCCCGCCCTCCTGCCACCAGCCGTGCCCGCCCTCCTGCCACCACAGGAGTTTGGCCAGACTGGATGTAGCGCTCAATACTGTGTGGTTATCCGGCGCGATCGCCCGCAACCTCTCTGTCACCGCTGCACCGCGCGCATCATTGTATAAAATCGGCTCGCATACGGGTATACCGTTGGTATCGCACAGCATGACAGTGGAAGATGTGCCGTCAAGGGCGATCGCCCTTACCTGATTGCGGATTGTTGGGGGAATTTGCTCGATCGAATCCCACAGCGCATTTTGCCACACCGAGGGCAATTCAGGCTGTTGTTGCCCGTTGTTGGCAAAAGTATATTCAGTCTCACAATGTATTGTACCCTGGGAGTCTATGACAGTCGATCGGGCGCCAGTCGTGCCGAAATCTATTCCCAAATAAAGATTCATTTATAGCAGTTGACAGTTGTTGTAGGGTGTGTCAGCAAGAAACCGGGTTTCTGAGATTATCGTGCTTCGACATATTCACAAAGCGTAGTTGGTTCGGAAATCGGTAAACCTTCCTCTCGCAATCCTTCTAAGTGAAATTCGATCGCTTCTTTAATTTGCTGCTGTACTTCCGCAAGGGTTGCGCCTGTGGCTGCACATCCGGGTAAATCGGGCGCGTAAGCTGAATAGTTATTCGGTGTTTTTTCAATCACAATGGCATAACGCATTAGTTGATACCCACGGGTGGTCAGAAACCGGGTTTGATGGACGAAAATCTTTCGTTGTCACCAACAAATTAGGTAAAAAACCCGGTTTCTTTGGCTTTAGTGGGTAAGTCCTATTTTTGTAAAACTCACCGGCGTAGCAGGTAAAGAAATGACGAAAAGCCGATAAATTCGTAAAAAAAGGTTCGATAAAAAAACTTGACAAGGGGCTGAAATCGTTAGAGATTACAGCTTACAACTCTCGATGCGAGAGAAGAAATCCCCGCCACCGTCCAAAGCTTCCCAGAACGCCGACGAACCACCCCCGGCAGGTGGCCCACTGGTACTTGCTTATTAAAGGTCAGGTCATCGTAGTTCAACCATATGCCTCCTTTTCGCCAACCGACACGATCGCCCAGCTTTTTTTCAGTCTCCAAATCAACTTTACCGCCCACTTCTAACCAGATTTCTTTCTGAACGCTAAAGCCAAAACAACCCTGACTGTATTTTACCCACAAATGGTCGATCGTCCGCAAATCATCGCAAGGAAAATTCTCGATAGACTTCACATCTAACCAACCTTTATTCTCCCGTCCAGCAGCTTTCAGCATCACATTTTTTGTTTCCCCATCCGCCTCTTTCCACTTCTGGGCCGCCAATAAATCCTGCAGGCGAGTATAGTCAACACCCCGCGCTGATTTAAGCGAATCTGGTGGCGGTAGAGGTGTTTCAGGTGGTGGTTGAAATGGTGTTTTAGGGGGTAATTGAGGAGATCGATCGCCAATAGCTTGTAAAACTTCGGTAGCAGATTGATAGCGTTTTTTACTGGCAGGTTGTACCATTTTATCTAAAATCTGACTGAGTTCCGAACTAATCGAGTTTTTCAATTGTTTTTGCCACACCCACTCCATTTCACTTGTATCGAATAACTCCATTGGCTCAACCTGAGTTAATAAATTCAGACAAGTGACACCTAAACTATAAATATCACTCGCATAAATGGCTTTGCCCGCTGCTTGTTCCGGCGATGTATAACCAGAAGTTCCTATTACCGTTCCCGTTACAGATAAAACACTTTGTGTCGCATATTTCGCGGCTCCAAAGTCAACTAAAACCAGTTGCCCATCTTGCCTAAGAATAATATTTTCTGGCTTGATATCTCGGTGAATTACTTGGCGGGAATGAATGAACTCAAATACTGGCAATAAATTATTAAGCAAGTCGCGAATCTGCGTTTCGCTAAAATATCCTTTAGATTCTCGTGCTTCGGCTAAATTTTCACCGTCGATGAATTCTTGGACTAAATACTGCCGTCCATCTTGACTAAAATATGCTAATAATTCGGGAATTTGAGAATGTTTACCCAACTGTTCTAGGCGTACTGCTTCAAGCTCAAATAACTCAGCAGCTTTCTGGATACTAGAAGGGTCTTGAAATTGGGGGTAGAATTGTTTAATAACGCAGGGAGGTTTTGAGGGTTTATACTCGTCAATAGCTAGAAAAGTGCGCCCAAATCCCCCTTGTCCAATAATTTTTTGGGCTCCGTAGCGATCGCCCAATAGCAGTTTATTCCCACATTTTTGACAGAATTTTGTATAGCCAGACGGGTTTTGGAATAGGCAATCAGGGTTTAGACACTGGCTCATAAAATATGCTTAGAGATTACACATTAAAGCTCTCGATGCGATGCCAGCGGAGATGGTGTTAAATGTGAAAAAGCAGAGCCTGGTAAGGACATCCCATTGCCTTTCATCGTGTCAACTTAAGTCTGAAACCTTTGTATCTCTCGCTTTTATCCGAGGCCAGATCCCCCTAAATCCCCCTTAAGAAGGGGGACTTTGAGATCGCTTGTATCTCTCGCTTTTATCCGAGGCCAGATCCCCCTAAATCCCCCTTAAGAAGGGGGACTTTGATCGGACTCTTGTCCCCCCCTTCTTAAGGGGGGCTAGGGGGGATCTAGCCTCGACGATAAACAGCAGTCCATGACTACGTTTGACCTTAAGTTGAGACTAATAGGCACTGCCTAAGTCCCCACTCAAAACTCGTTAAACTTTTGTCCCGCACTCAGGACAAAACTTATTGCTGGAAACATTCTTCGCGCCGCAACTCGGACAATAAATCAACTCCGCAGATTGCAACTTGCTACGTTCGGGCAAACCAACCATTTGAGCGTTGCTCTTACCTGGAACTACCATCGGATAACAGTTTTCATCCCTCGTCACCTTGACGTTCATCAGCACCGGGCCGTCGTGAGCGAGCATTTGAGCGATCGCATCTTTGAGTTCCTCCGGTTGCGAAACCAGCATCCCCTTCACGCCATAAGCTTCAGCCAGCATCACAAAATCCGGCATCCCCACGGTCATATTCGACGAGGAATAACGCTCCCCGTAGAACGCCTGCTGCCACTGTCGCACCATGCCTTGCCAGCCATTATTTACAATAACAACCTTGACATTAATGCCGTATTGTGCTAATGTTCCCAGCTCTTGAATATTCATTTGGATGCTAGCATCCCCAGCAATACAAATCACTTGCTCATCGGGTAGCGCCATTTTCGCGCCCATCGCAGCCGGCAGCCCGAAACCCATCGTGCCCAAACCAGCGCTCGAAATCCAGCGGCGCGGCCCGTTGTTCAAGAATTGAGCCGACCACATTTGATGTTGACCGACATCTGTTGTGTAGTAAGCATCCGGCGCTTGAGTAGCCAACTCCGAAATCACCTCTTGCGGAGACAAAATGTCTGGGTAATGAGGCACAACTAACGGATAGTCCTGTTTCCAGCGATCGATCCTGTGCAGCCATTCCGCAGTCTGTCCGGTTTTCCCCGAAACTCCAGTTTCCCGACAGCGGCGCAGCAAATCGATCAAAACTTGGCGGACATCTCCGACAATCGGCACGTCAGGGCCGCGATTTTTGCCTACTTCCGCCGGGTCGATATCGATGTGAATCACCTTAGCGCGCGCGGCAAACTCGTCTAATTTGCCCGTCACGCGATCGTCAAACCTCGCCCCGACAGCAATTAGCAAATCGCACTCGGTAACGGCAAAATTAGCGTAAGCAGTGCCGTGCATCCCCAGCATTTTCACCGACAAAGGATGGTTTTCGTCAAAGGCACCTTTGCCCATCAGCGTTGTCGTGACCGGCAATTGGAAAAGTTCGGCCAGTTCCTTAATTTCTTCGTGGGCCCCCGCCGCGATCGCCCCGCCACCCACATAAAGCAAAGGACGCTTTGCTTCCTGCAGCAAATGGATTGCTTGATTAATTTGCCGGGGATTTCCCTTCACCGTGGGCCTGTAGCCCGGAATTCTCACCGATCCGGGTTCCACGGGCAGATAGTCAAATTCTTCTAAACCCACATCCTTGGGCACGTCAATCAACACCGGCCCCGGCCGCCCTGTACTCGCGATGTGGAAAGCTTCTGCCACAATTCGCGCCATATCTCTGGGGTCGCGAACTACATAAGAATGCTTGACTATTGGCAGGGTAATCCCGTAAATATCTGTTTCCTGAAACGCATCAGTGCCGATCGCCGGACGGGGCACCTGACCGGTGATAATTACCATCGGGATCGAATCCATGTGGGCCGTCGCAATCCCCGTTACCAAATTAGTTGCACCAGGGCCAGAAGTAGCAAAACAAACCCCAACTTTGCCAGTAGCGCGGGCGTATCCGTCAGCCGCGTGAGCAGCGCCTTGTTCGTGGCGCACCAGAATATGTTTGATTGCGCCAGTTTCTTCGGCGCGGTAGAGTTCGTCGTAAAGCGGCAGAATTGCACCGCCGGGATAACCAAAAATATGCTTGACGCCGTGGCGGATCAAGCTGTCAATCAGAGCAAATCCACCAGTTGCACGTCTGATGGTCACTTTAGTTTTTAGTTGCACAGAATTTCCTTCCTTAAACTAATTATAATTTACGATTAATGCTTTCATTTTACTTCTTTCTCAATATTGAAGCTTTAAAAGTTGCAGTGTTGATATTTTTCTCAACACTTGAGAATAAGACATCGGCTAGGGGCATGGAAGTTTTAGAACCCGAGAGGGGGACAGGGGAGATTCCGATCGCGGGAGAACCCCATAGGGCTGAGCTGGAAATACGCTACCGTCACGCATCTAACCCGCATTCCGCATCCTCAACAGTCACATCGACAGTTATAGCTGCTCAATCTTACTTCGTAACTCCCTGAGATCGAGATGTCGATCGATGTCCAATTTATTGGCAGCCCAATTAAAAAAATTTTTTAGAGAGATATATTGAGATTCTTGCTTTTGCATTTGTTTTTGAATATCTTTCCCGTGAAACCAGATTACATACTGTTTCTGCGACCAAAATTCTGATTGACTAAATTGCTGGTGATAACTAGCTAGGCTTGCTTCAAATCCATCTAGTGTAACTGTTTCGACAGCTTGTCTAAATTGGTTAATTAGTCCTATAGCTTCAGTTCGACAATCTACTAGCGCTAAAGACGGGGGAAGCTGACCGCTACCATCAGTCCAAGTTGTCTTGATCTGCGTTCTCGTTGAACTTGAGACCAACAGCTCGCCTAAAGCCCAGCGTACAGCTTGGTAGTCTTGCAAGCTCTTTGCAGCATTTTCAATCCATTGTGCAATCCTATCGATACCTGGAGAGTCTTTATGTGCCCATTTTGTATTGGGATAGTTCTGTTTCTCGATATATTTTTCTCGCCAATAATCATGAATCAAGTCAGGATCTAGGAAATAGTTCTCAATGCAAGCTCGATGCGTTAACCAAACGGATTGACTGCCTAATTGAATCAGTCCTACCTCTTCTGAAGGCTTGGCATCGAAGTCTCGATCTCGGAAAACGAGATATTTTGGACTGCCAATTTCTTGACGGGAAAAATAACCCTGTGCAAATAAAGAAAAGCTAAATTTACTGCCACAGGGGACAATTGTAGGCCGCTCTGCTGGTAGTGTTTCTAAAACCCGCTGCAGCAGTTGGGTATCCAAACTTCTTTGCTTTCCTTCGCAGAAAATAATTTTGCTACTGACAACACTCACAATTACACCTCTAGCCTGATAATGTGTGCTTCAGGCACTAATTGCTCCACATAATCAGAGTGGGTTGTAATTATAAACTGATTATTATTGCCTAGCTTAGTCAAGGATCTAAGGAATGCCTGCTGCATTGGTGGGTGGAGGTGCAATTCAATTTCATCAATCAAGATGAGCGAATTATGAATGTTCCAATTGGCAAAATCCATGAGGATGGGAAAGACAGCTCGTTCGCCTCCAGACATCTCAGAAATTTCATACTGATTTCTGCCGTCGTAAAGATAAAACCAAGGTTCGCTCAGGATATCATCTATATTCTCGCGCGGGACGGGGCCTTCAAAGCTGCGTTCGGGAAAAACTGCTTTGTAAGCTCGTTCAATTTCAGCATACAAGTCTTTTTGTCCCGGTCGCAGTTGCTGAATTCTACCTGTTTCGACATCTTGATGAAACTGCCGCCATTTTGATAGCCGATCGCGCAAAATATCCTCAGTAATTTCTTGTCGGCTTTCGGGATCTTCTGTCGTTAGGCTGGTTGCAGTTCTTTGCTCGGTGTACCAAAGAACGCTGCCAACTCGCTGAAACGCCTGAAAGCCTTCAGAACGAAGCAGTCGTTTAGCGTATTCTCGTCCTTTAAATTGAAATAATACAGCAGCCGTATCCGCTACGACTAGCTCAGATGGCGATCGCCATCTGAGTTTCACACTATGTTTTTGTGCCGGAGGAACTCTTAAATTGTGTCCCATCCCTTGTAATTTTTGGTAAAACTCTGCAACTGCTTGAAGTTCTTGGGAGGAAAACTGTACCTGTAAAGTGACTTCAGGTTGAAATTTTCCCCAGTTGTTTCCTAGCAATTCATAGTTAAATCCTGCCCATTCTAAGTCAGGGATTTTTTGTAATCGTCCGGTAGCCGTACCTAATGTTGCTGCGATCGCTTGTAAAAGACTTGTTTTGCCAGAGCCGTTCATGCCAATTAGAACAATCAGATTTCGTGCCAACCCAGTTTCTGGATCGGTGAAATCAAATACCGGAGGAGTCCGAAATTTCTTGAAATACTTTAGCTCAACAGATTGAACTTTCATTTGGGAAGTCTCTAAAGATCGTTGACTGATGACCAATAACTGATGACTGATGACTGTTGACTAAATTCAGAGAACATCCTGCAAGACTTTGCGAGTATGTTTCCAAGCTGCCATGCCCATCACCGAGACCAAAAAGCCCAAACTCAGCAACACGATCCGCAAGCCCTTGTCATTCGAGCCGACGGCTTGGCTGACAGCATCAGTCAGCGGGCCAGTAATCGCTAAAGGCAGGCTCAGAGCAATATTAATCGCATTGTTTTCAAATCCAAAGACTTTGCCCCGCATAGATTCGGGAGTTTTTTCTTGAATCAGAGCCTGCATCGGGCCGTTAATTAAGGAAGCGCCAAAACCGAACAGAGCGCTCAATCCGAATCCCACCCATAACTGTCGAGTAAAGGCAAACATTGCTAATACAAAACCCATCATCAAGAAACCGATTAAAGGCAGAGGTTTGTGGTGCATTCGATGACCCCAGTGTCCCAAAAAGGCTGCGCCGAAGACCATTCCGACTCCCGCCGCAGCGAGCAAAAAGCCAAATTGAGTTTCTTTGAGACCTATTTTGCCTGAAAGCGCGATCGCCAGCACCTGAAGCGCGGCAAACACGGAATACAAAATTGTCAACTGCACCATCGCGTTGCTGACAAGGTGATTGTGTTTCAAATACCGCAAACCTTCTTTGAGGTCTTGCCAAGGATGGACGTTTTTGCCACTGCTGCCGGCATGACTTTCTTTGATCCGCATGGTATAGATCAAACCTGCAGATATCAGGTACAACCCGCCGAGCAAAAACTCTTGAGAAGCTGCTCCGAAGCTGTGTTTAACCCAACTAAACAGCGGTTCGCCGATCGTCATCCCGACAATAATCCCGCCCATTGTGGACGAGGCGAACAGCGCATTTGCCGACATCAGTCCCTCTCGCCCTACGGTCAGGGGGATTGCAGCCTGCTCTGCCGGAGCAAAAAATTGCGTTACGGTAGAGATTAAGAACGTCATCGTCAACAAAACGACAAAAGCTTTGGGCAAAAACGGCAAAGCTACAATCAACGCGGCTCGAATCACGTTGCAGGCAATCAGCATTTGCTTTTTGGAAAAGCGGTCTACGACGATACCGGCTGCGGAACCAAAGACGATCGCCGGCACGGTGTAGGCAATCATCACCGCTGACAGCATAGAATTTTCCGAATGTTGCCAAGAAACAGGCCAGGGTCGGTAGTCGCCTGTTTTCAGCAGAATAATCAGCAATACGTAAAAGATTTTATCCGCCACTTGGGCCAATAACTGGCCCGTCCACAAGGCGAGGAAGGGGCGATTTCTCAGTAGGGCATCAAGCCCGCTGCGGTCAGGGGGAGGGCTAGCTGGGTGCATAGGAATAGTTTAACTGACCGCCTCTGGCAATTATAGTTTTCAGCAATACGTGCAAATCTCACATAGCAAAGCGGAAACTCGGAAAACTCCTGTCTCCTAGGTTCTTTTTCTGTTTTAGCAGATCGGCGGGGGACGGCTGCTGCAGTCTTCTTAACTCTACCGCGATCGGCCGGAGCCGAGAACCCGCGCCCCCGGCAAATCCGAGAATATTGTTAAAGGTTGGCGTGCATTTCATCGCGAGTACAAGATAGGGTAATATACTTGACAAAATACTTGCTGTTGGCCGTGATATTAAAAGATGTCACGCCGCTTAAGTAATATAACGAAGGTACTAACTGTTAGGAGTGAGAAACTTGAAAAAGGTTGAAGCTATTATTCGCCCCTTTAAACTAGACGAAGTGAAAATCGCACTCGTCAATGCTGGTATTGTGGGGATGACTGTTTCTGAAGTTAGAGGTTTTGGCCGTCAGAAGGGCATGACAGAACGCTATCGCGGTTCTGAGTACACCGTTGAGTTCTTGCAAAAGCTCAAGGTGGAGATTGTTGTGGAAAACGATCAGGTTGACATGGTGGTTGATAAAATTATCGCGGCTTCCCGCACGGGCGAGATTGGCGACGGCAAGATTTTCATCTCTCCTGTAGAACAAATTATTCGGATTCGGACTGGGGAAAAGAACTTGGAGGCAATCTAAGATACTGGGGCATTGGGCATTGGCCAAACAGGCCAAACAGGCCAAACAGGCCAAACAGGGCATTGGTAACTGTCATTGCCAACGAAAAACCTCTTTCCTGTTTAATTTTGAGACCTAAGTGTCAATATCCAATGCCACAGTAACCCCATTTTTTAGCTTTTTTCTCATTATTGGTTGACAAGGTTCGCCATTTGTGGTAAAAGAGCCTGGAAGGCTCGACCGCGGTGAGAGTGCGATCGCTTGATATCCGGTGTCATTTCGGCAAAAGTCTGTTGCTGTGCAGGTACGTAGAAAATGGGGTCATATCCGAAACCTCCCGTACCGCCAGGAGTGTGCAGGATTTCGCCACGGCAAATTCCTTCTACTTGCAAGGCAATTGTACCGTCGGGACGGGCGATCGCGATCGCGCAAACAAATTGTGCTTCCCGGTTTTGTTCGCTTCCCAATTCTTTGAGAAGTCGAGATATCCTGTCAGCATCGGTTTTCCCGTAGCGTGCCGAGTAAATCCCAGGTTGACCGTCGAGTGCATCTACCATTAAACCAGAATCATCGCCGATCGACCATTTGCCCGTTGCTTTTGCCACTTCAGAGGCCTTCAAGCAAGCATTAGCAATAAAAGTTTCGCCTGTTTCCTCGATTTCCAACTCTTCCGGTTTGATCTCCAATTCCCATCCCAAATCCTGAAGATAAACTTGCATTTCCTTGAGTTTACCCGGATTGCCCGTAGCTACAACTAGCAATTTGCGATCGGTCATTATTTCTCTTAAAACTTACGGCTCCATATTAACAAACATATTGGGGAAATGGTTGCAACAAAATTCCCAAAATCTTATCAACATCTTGAATATAGTATTCAATCGGATCGATATAAACAGTAGTTTCCTCCAAAATCAAGAATTTCCAGTTAGTACCCGTCGTCACCGCGCCGTAAATGCGATCGACCTCAGTGTCTTGGTTGTGATTGAAACATTGGGCCGCTACCATTGCGGCGACGCATTGACCCAAACCGCCAATGATATCTTCCTTTTTTGCCTCAAAAATTGTTATAACCGGAGCACTGATGAACAATTGTTCTGAAGAACCGCTAATAATATAGTCGCAAAATCCTTGCAAGCCTCTTTCTGGATCTACAGTAAAATCCTTACCGGAAAAAAGAGAAACTCGTTTGTTTAACAATCGCCGAACTTCTGCTAATATCGGGGCAATCAAAAATTCTGACCGCGCTTTTTCTGTGGAAATAAAAGTTGCTAGCGGTACATAATCAATCAGGATTGTTGTTAAAATTTCTGAGGGTGAAACTGGTTTTGTGTCTGCAAATAAATTGCAAGTTTCATCTAAGGTTAATCCAAAATCTTTTTTGACTCTCGCAAGGCTGAAATCGCTGTAAGCCATTTGCTTTTATCCTAAAATTTACCTGATATAGCAATAGTATTTCATTGTGACTAAGATTTTTTAACGAACCGCGAAGACGCGAAGAACGCGAAGAAGAGAAGGGAAGAGAAAGAGTTCACAATTGATGGGAGGATTGCTATGGCAATACTTTTTTTAACCGCAGAGGGCGCAGAGGACACGGAGAAAGAGAGATTTAATATCAATTTATCGGCGTTTGTCTGCGTTTATCTGCGGTTAAAAAATCCGATTAATTATGCGCCCAAGCTTTCGCCCAGTTTAAGTTTTGCATAACTTCTTTCAATGTCGCCGCTTCTGAATACAGCCGCAAGACGGGTTCGGTTCCGCTAAACCGAATTAACAGCCAACTTCCGTCGGCTAAACGGAATTTATATCCGTCAACTTTGTTGCAATCTACAACTGCTTTGCCGGCGATTTCTGTTAAGGGTTGATTTTGCAGCAGCGACAGCAAACGCGACCTTTCTTCCATGTTGGCTAGGTGTAAGTCGATTCTGTCATAAGCTGAGGTAAAGCTTGTTTCTTGTTGCAGTCGGCTGTAAATTTCGCTTAAGTCTTCCCCGGATTTGACCACGGCTTCTAATAAGTACAGCGCTGACAGTAAAGCATCTCGTTCGGGGATGTGTGTACCGTAGCCAATTCCTCCCGATTCTTCGCCGCCGACTAAGACTTGGGTGGTTAACATTCGATCGGCTATATACTTGTAACCGATCGGCGTTTCAAATAACTGCAAGTCGTACAGCTTGGCAATTTTGGGAATTATGTCTGAACCGCTGACTGTTTTGATGACTTCCCCGGTCAACCCGCGCCGTTTTGCTAAATGTTCGATTAAGATGGGAACTAGGATTTGTGAACTGAGGAAGTTGCCGCTAGAGTCAACGGCTGCAATTCGATCGCTATCTCCGTCAAATACAAATCCGATGGACAAACCAGAGCTTTTTCGCTGGTGAGTACGCATCACCCGAAATAACTGCGACAGGTAGCGCGGCAAAGGTTCCGGTGCACCGCCGCCAAACAGCGGATCTCGATCGCTGTTGACTTCGTGCACTGTTTCTTCTAAAATTTGAGCTAGTCCTCCGGCGGCGGCACCGTGCATTACATCTACAAATACTGTAATTTTACCGCTGGCGATCGCTTCTTTAATCGCCTCAATATCTACCATTTCCCGCAAGGTTTTGCAGTAAGCTGGCCAAGGATTGAAATTATCCAATTTGCCGGGAGTTGCTGAAATTGCCGCCGGATTTTCGAGTTTTGCTTCTATCTGTTGAGTAACTTCGGGGGAAACTGAACCGCCAAATCCGCCCTTGACTTTTAACCCTAAATATGCACCGGGATTATGGCTGGCGGTCAGGACGATCGCACCCAAAGCATTTAATTGTTTGGCAGCTAAACTGAAAGCTGGAGTGGGGGCGTAGGATTCGCTCAGCAGCACGTCAAATCCTGCGTTTTGGACGGCAACAGCCGCTGTGAAGGCAAATTCTTCAGCCAGAAATCGGCGGTCGTAACCGACAATTACGGTACCGCTGCTGCCATCGCTGCCGCCGGTTTGTGCAAGAACTTGTGCCGCTAGGGGGGCGACTAACGCTACGCGATCGAAGGTAAAATCGTCAGCAATGATGCCGCGCCAGCCATCTGTACCGAATTTGATAGGATTCATAGTCACAAGTCATGAGTCACCCGTCTATTTTATGGGTTTATCAGTCGATCGTCATCCGATTTTAGATTTTAGATTTTAGATTTTAGATTTTGGAATTGCTTCCACAGCCTTTACTCTGGCTATTGACCGAAAGCATCCAGGATACCCGCCACGTGATTCATTCCGAAAGCAGACTCAGGATCCAGAAATAAAAAACCTGTATCCGATGAAACTTGCCGAACGTATTTATCTCGCGCAAGTCAATGCTTCAATTCTCAAATCTTTAATCTAAAATCTAAAATCTAAAATCTAAAATCGATTGACTGTTGACAGTTGGCTGCTGACTGTTGGCTGTCGTTAGCCTTGCTTGATAGATTATGTTGGGCGGCGTGAAACGGAAGGTTCGTCTCTCAACCCAACCTACTAATTACTGTTAACTGCCAAATGCCAAATGCCAACTGTCAACTGTCAACTGACTAAAAGAATGCCGGTTGGTGGCGGATCAAATTCAGGAATTCTTCGCGAGTTTTCTGTTCCTCTTGAAACACGCCCAACATGGCACTCGTAACCGTCCAAGCACCGGGTTTTTGCACACCCCGCATCGTCATGCACATATGACTGGCTTCCATGACTACAGCTACTCCCTTCGGTTCCAATATTGTCTGAACTGCTTCGGCAATTTGGCGCGTCAAACGTTCTTGCACCTGCAATCGGCGGCTGTACATCTCGGCAATTCGGGCTAATTTGCTCAATCCCACTACTTTTTGGTTGGGAATGTAAGCAATGTGAACTCGGCCCATAAACGGCAGCATATGGTGTTCGCACATACTGAATACGCTGATGTCTCGCACCAGTACCATTTCGTTGTGACCTTCGTCAAAGATAGCGCCGTTGAGGAGTTCTTCGAGGGATTGACTGTAACCACTGGTGAGAAACCGCATTGCTTCTGCTACCCGTTTTGGGGTTTTGAGCAATCCTTCGCGTTCGGGGTCTTCTCCTACTCCCAGCAGCATTGTCCGAACGGCCTCCATCATTTCTTCCAGGCCTACTTCTGAAGCTATGGGCACGCTGGATTCTTGGCCGTGGGAGGAATTGCGATCGGGTCGAGTGGGGATGCGCGGGGAGTTGTTCTCTGCGGTTTGTAACAGTTTCATGCTGTCAGTCGAGATTGAAATCGAGCCATTGGAATCGGCGGAAGATGCAATTGTCATAACAAGTTGGTGTGAGGGTGAATCGATTTTCGATTTTTGATTGGGGGATATAGCTAGAGATTCAAAGATTGTTGAATTCGAGAAAAATCCAGCAGTCTAAAATCTCAAGTTCACAAAACTCCTGCGTTGGACATGAGCGTGATTTCTTCAATTACTGCACTTGCTGGCAACTGAACTGCGTGCAGAATTGATTGGGCGACGATTTCTGGGGTTAACATGGCGGTGCGATCGAAGTCGGCGTCCACGGTGTCTGTGTCCCACATGGGAGTATTGACAGAACCCGGACAGATTGCTGTTACGCGAATTCCGTGAACCCGTTCTTCGGCGGCTAAGGTTTTAGACAATGCCATGAGACCGAATTTACTGACGCAATAGGCCCCCCAGTTGGGGAAGGTTTGGCTGCCGGCGATCGAGGAAACGTTGATGATGATTCCCGATCGGCGATCGCGCATGGAGGGCAAAACTCCTAGAATGCACTGCCAAACGCTAGTCAGATTGAGGTCTAGAACGTTCTGCCAGTCGGCTAGGGACGTTTCCGTCAAGGAGCCGGTGTAGCCCATCCCAGCGCTGTTGACCAGGATATCTACGGAACCCAATTGAGCTGCGATCGCGCTGATGCTGCTTTGCACTTGCTCAATTTTTGCCAAGTCTAAGGGATAAGCTTCTGCTTTCACTCCGACTTCTCGGGCTGCTGCGGCAACGGCTTCTAAGTTTTCTGACTCTCGGCTAACTAAGGCCAGATTTATGCCCTCGGCGGCGAACGCTAGAGCCGTCGCTTTGCCAATACCGCTGCTGGCTCCGGTAATCAGAGCCTGCTTTGTTGTGGGATGGTTCATTCAGTGTCCTAATACTTTCGCTCGGCAACTCCCTACAGCGTTGCAGCCTTCTGAGGCAAATTAGACAACTGTCTGCTGCGGGTGATAACAGTTAATTATGAGATGAACATTAAGAACTGTTAAGCCGGTGTCACCTGAGAAATTATAACACTGCTGACAGATCCGCAGAATAATGAGCTGTGAGTTATGAGTTTAAAGTTAAGAATTTTTAACTCATAACTGATCACTCTGAATCGATCGGCTCAAGCCGAAATTTCAGTGAATACACCTATGTGGCGAAACTTTTGATACCGCAGCTCGCGTCGCTGCTGACCGGTAAGCTGTGTTAGTTCTGCTAAGTTTTCTAACAAAGCTTGTTTGAGTATGGACGCAGCTTTGAGGGGATTCGAGTGAGCGCCGCCGATCGGCTCTGGTACTATTTGATCGAGAATGCCGAGGTTTTTCAAATCCCAGGAAGTGATTTTGAGAGCTTCTGCGGCCAAGTTAGCTTTACCAGAGTCTTTCCAGAGAATGGCCGCGCAAGCTTCGGGGGTGGCGACGGTGTAGACGGAATGTTCCAGCATCAACAGCCGCTCGCCGACACCGATACCCAATGCGCCGCCGGAACCGCCTTCGCCGATGACGGTGCAAATAATGGGAACGTCGAGGCGAAACATTTCTCGGAGGTTACAGGCGATCGCCTCTCCCTGTCCGAGCTGTTCTGCTTCTAAGCCCGCCCAAGCCCCCGGAGTGTCGATAAATGTGAAAATTGGCATTCCGAAGCGATCGGCGTGTTCCATCAACCGCAGGGCTTTGCGGTAGCCGCCGGGAGCAGCCATGCCGAAGTTGCGGGCGATATTGTCTTTTGTGTCGCGCCCTTTTTGATGGCCGATGATGACTGTGGGACGCCCGTCTATGCGGGCAATTCCGCCGACGAGGGCCGGGTCGTCTCCGCCGCGCCGATCGCCGTGAAGCTCGATCCACTCGTCGCTAATTGCCTGAATGTAATCGAGGGTGCTGGGGCGGCGCGGGTGACGGGCGAGTTGCAGCCGCTGCATGGGGGACAAGCTGCTGAAAATTTCTTGTCGCAGTTGGGCTGAGCGAGCTTCTAGTTTGCGAATTTCGTCGGTGACATCGACGCTGTTTTCTGCGGCGAGTTCGCGAATCTGGTGAATTCGGGTTTCGAGTTCGGCCAGGGGCTTTTCAAAATCTAAGAGTAAGGGTTTACGGTCTGGGTTTGGCACGCGGATAATTTCTATAAGGTTTTGTCAGGTTTTGTCGATCGACTCTTTCGAGATCCTACCGTGTCAGGGTATGCTGTAAAATAGGGGAAATTTGGAAGTTTTGAATTATGAATTTTGCTTGGCTTCATACCGCGCTGGAAAACCAGGAGCTGGAGCTTCCTTTCAATTTTAAATATAATAGGTTAATCCGCATCCCTTCCGTCTGAATTCCCCCAACAGTGAACAGTCAACAGCCAACAGCCAACAATCAACTGTCAACTGTCAACTGTCAACTGTCAACATCAAACTGACATTAATAAAGGTCGGAAACCGTGTTTGACAGAAATAAGACCGATTTGCTCCATCTTCTCCACAGTAATTTGGTTCCGTCCCCAAGAAAAATTGGTATACAATTTTTCAAATTCCAGCAGCATTGATTCGGCAAAACAGGCAAACAACTGTCTGCCCGGTACATCCATATTGACAATCTTCATAATTTTCCACTCAATATCGAGGGAATGCTCCACAATGCCGCCATTGAGTACGTAAATTTCGGGATGCTGAACCTGAGTTGCCAGATTTTTCGGATAGCCACCGTCAATCAATAAACATGGTTGCTTCAATGTCTTAGGGTCAATTTCTACTCCCTTTGGCATACTGGCTACCCAGACTACAATATCGGCTTGGGGGAGGGCTTCTTCCAAGTCCATAATTTTGCCTCGGCCCAATTCCGATTGCAAATCTTGTAATCGTTCTTTGTCGCGGGCAATGAGCAACAATTCTGCTACATTTGTTTTAACATTGAGCCAGCGACACACAGCACTGCCAATATCGCCAGTAGCACCACAAACGGCTACAGTGGCTTTTGAAAGTTCAATCCCCAATTTAGGGGCTGCTTCTTCTACTTGGCGACACAGGATGTAAGCCGTGTGAGTGTTACCAGTGGTGAAGCGTTCAAACTCCAACTTGAGATTGCGAATTTGCTTAATTTGCTGCAAGTTGAAAGTCTCAAAAATGATCGAAGAAAAGCCGCCTAAAGCAGTGATGTTAATCCCGTTTTTTTGAGCGTGTGCCATCGCATTAAGGATTTTGCGAGTGGCTGCTTTAATCCGGCGAGTGGCTAGCATTTCTGGCAGAAAACAGGACTCCACATAGCGCCCTTCTATTTTTTGTCCAGTGATGCTTGTTACCGTGATCTGATCAACTATTTGAGGCGGTGCGCTGCACCAAAAATCGAGACCTTGATCGGCATATTCTGGATAGCCCAGCTCGTTAGCTACTGATTGGGCGTGTTCTAAGCTGGTTAAGTGACCGATTAGACCAAACATTAAGTTGTCAAATGAAGGAAGATGGAAGGTGGAAGATGGAAGATGGAAGATGGAAGATGGAAGATGGGAAGATTAAAAATTTATATTTTAAAATGAGTTATCCCATTTTTAATTTTTAATTTTTAATTTTTTTCCCATTCCTTATTTCCCAATTAACTAGGCTGCGAGGCCTTGTGCTGACATCCGCATGATATCGCGGTTGTTAAAGCCAATGTTACCTAGAGCTTCGCCGTAGGCAATCATAAAGTCTTCGATTAAAGCGTCTTTTTCCATTCCCAAGACGCGGGCATCGTCTGCGACAGCGTTTAGCAGCTTCCAGATGATGGGGAGGTTTTGGCGGTTGGCGGCTTCTAGTTCCGCTTTGGATTCCTCAAAGTGAGCTTGCAGCCAGACTTCCCCAAAGTTGAGGTGGCTGTATTCTTCTTTGACGACGCCTTCGGTGATTTTGCGAGCAAAGTCATCGGCGACGGGGATGTAGATGTTGTAAGCTGCGATCGCAAAACACTCGATAATTAGCGATTGAATCAACAAGCAAGTTACAATCTGACCTTGGGCCGCTGCCGTCTGGAAGTTTTTGTGCAATTCCGAAAAGAACTGCTTGGCAAATGCCATGTCGGGCGTGACTTTAAGATTCCGGCCACAAGCTTGGAAGCCTTTCATGTGGCGGTTCTCCATCTTGGACAAGCCAATTAACTCTGCTTTTTTGTCAGCCAACAGTTCGGCCAGTGTCAGGTAATTGTCGTGAGCTTCTTGTTCGCCTTCAATCACAATGGCGTTGATGCGGCTGTAAGCATCTTTGTAAGTTTCGGTTTGAAAGTCAATTGTTGGGCTGGCCTCAAGCTGGGGCATAGATATCTAGTCTCCTTATATAAGCTTGCGGGATGTTTGGAAACCCCTTTAAAATGGGGGGTCAGTGACAGTACACTTTACCTATTTTGAACGCACCCCATCTAAATCACAGATTATAGCTGAGGATTCTTTCGACAAAGAACTTTTCTTTGACTATCCGGGAAAAACTGGCGTCCTCAGCGTGTTGGTCGGACTTTTGCCCTCGAACACTCCAGAAAGACTATCGCTAGAATGCTATCTATTTACTAATTACTGGAATTAGTCGTTAGTCGATCTTTTGCCCGGAAATAGATGATAGAAATACGGTCTATGTCTCCACCTTTAAAGGTTTTACAGTACCAAATCTATCTCTAACATTATATCCTAACCACAACTTCCTCGCTGGGTACTCCTTCTTTCCCTCTACCACATATTATGTTGTATGGGAATCCTCTGGGAGGCGATCGGGTTGGAGAACCTCACAGGCTTATTATTTTAGGTTAATTCACAAATTTATGGGTAAATCCTTTGACAGGTCTCAAGCGCTGGAACTGCTGAGTTTTATTTGCTTGCTGGCGGGTGCTGCGCTGGTGCTGCTGCCGCTGGCTGCTGTATTTTTGGTTTCTTTATCACCCTCTGGTGTGGGTGTCAAGGCCACAGGCTTGACTTTTGCGAACTATCAGGAGGCTTGGCGACGGGGCAATTTTTTGTTGGCATTCCTTAATTCTACTCTAGTGGCGATCGCAGTGACGGGTTTTCAGGTTGTGACTTCTGCTTTGGCCGGTTATGCTTTGGCCAGACTGAAGTTTCGGGGGCGACAGGCCCTAGTTTTGGGGGTTTTGGCGACGCTGGTAATTCCGTTTCAGCTTTTGGTGATTCCGATTTTCTTGGTTTTGAAGTGGGGCCATCTGCTGAATACTTACGGGGCGCTGATTTTGCCGACGGCTGCTAACGGTTTTGGGATTTTTCTGCTGCGGCAGTATTTTATGACTGTTCCGGTGGAGTTGGAGGAGGCGGCAATGCTGGATGGGGCTAACCGCTGGCAGGTTTTGTGGCAGGTGATGTTACCTTTGGCCCGCCCTGCTTTGGTGACGCTGTTTTTGTTTACGTTTATCGGGGAGTGGAACGATTTGTTTAAGCCGCTGGTGTTTACGACGCGGCCGGAGTTGCGAACTGTGCAGTTAGCTTTGGCTGAGTTTCAGGAACAGTTTACTAGCAGTTGGCAGTTGTTGATGGCGGCGGTGGTAATTGGCACAGTGCCGGTGGTGTTGCTGTTTTTGGCCGGTCAGCGGCAGTTTATTCGGGGGATTGCGGCGACGGGGATTAAGAATTGAGTTAGAAATGCTTGGCAATTAAGTTTGTAGTCATTTGTTGAACCATTCTCAAGAACAGGCTTTCCGGCCTGTTCCACAAGAACATTTAGTATTTGTGGAACAGGCCGGAAAGCCTGTTGCTGATATTGGTGCAAGATGCGAGTTTGTCGTCACTCGGCGATTGAAATCGCTACTATACAAACGAAGTTCACTCCAAGCGGACTAAGAGATAAAGGGGATATCAAAGCTGTATTATGTGAATCTATGCAAAAGCTCGGTTTGTTTTTATTTGTTCTATCTTTTCTGCCGTGGTTGGCAATCTTTTTTGTTGTGCCATTCCTGCCGCTGGACATTCCTCAAAAAACTACTTTATCGGTCGTTCTGGCTGTTGGTGCAGAAGTTTGTTTTTGGATTAGCGTAGTGCTGTTGGGGAAAGAAATAGTTACCAAATATCGGCGTTATTTGCATCCCTGATATCTTTGGAAAAAACTTAGAAATTTTAACCGCAGATGAACAGGGTTCGACGCAGATAATGAGCCTGGATGTTGGCTTTTATCTGCGGTCAAGGTTGAGCTATTCGCTGAAAATTTGCAAGCGAATAGAGCGTTCTCCGTCTCCGAAATCCACTTCAATCTTTTCTCCCGAAAGACTGTCCAAGCATCCCAAAAGCAACCGCAAATTGGGGGTGCTTGCTCCTGTATCTACGTACAATCTATCTGCTAAACTGCCTAAACGCTTCCAAATTGTGTAGAGTTTGACTACTGTTTGTTCTAGCTGTGCGGCTTGTTTTACAACGTCGGCGGTGGTTCCCAAACAGCCTACTCGCAAAGATTCTTCTAAGGCCATTTCCATGTCTAAGTGAGACTGATTGAGAGCTTGCACTTGGGCGGCGGCGTCGAGATATTTTGATAAGTTCTTGGCGTCGGAAGTTAGCTGTTTTACAGTATCTACGTCGGGATTTTCTGCTACTTCTTTTTGAATTTCGCTTTGGTGAGATGGGGAGAGTTTCTCCATTTCTTTGACTAAAGGAGCGAGGTAGCGGGAAGGTAGAGAACCTGTAGATGCTTTTTCTTTGACTTCTTCTGGCAATAAATCTGAGTTCATTGCCATCCATTCGTCGGATAGTTGTTTGACTTCGCGGCGGGTGATGCGATCGCCATTGGCTGCTGCATCTGTTACCATTTGCTGGACTTCGGGAGATGCTTTGGCGGTTTCTACAAAGGCTCTTTTGCTGAAGTTTCTAATGGAATCTGGGTCTAAATCTCCTTGCTGGATCAGAGTATCGGCACTATTAGCTAATTCTATCAAAGAATAGGCTTGACTTTTGCCAATTTCTCTTTCTTTGAGCCAGTTCAAAAAGCCTGTACCCCGTCCTTCGCCGCCTTTTTTTTCTCTGTCTCGGACTGTTCGGAGAATGCGTCCCCGCCAAATGTCGGTTTGCAAGTCGAAGCGATCGCACACTTTCCAGGCATTGTCAACTTGATTTTCAAAGTCAAACTCTGGTATTTGTTCGTCTTCGGGGTCAGGCAATTGGAAATTGATATCGGTAAAGCCGTTGAGGGCTTCTGCAAGTTCTGCGGGATTTAGGGGGACTTCAGCCATTAGGAAAAATTTGTGTAGTGCAACAGCCGGTTTAATTGGGAACTTGCACGGGTTGACAGTTGAGACGCTATATGTAGCGGTAAGGTAGGCAAGATTTACCTACTAATAGAGTTTTTGTGCAAGTCATATCATTATTGCACGATGAGGTGCGATCGGCAAAAAGATACCCAAAATGGCTCCGGGCACGCCCCTGATGGGACTTGAGGGGAGTGGTGGCTGTGCGGGGATTGAATTAAAGTGAATTAGGATATTATAGGATGGGATTACCTACTGTACTCGATCGCCAAGTTTGGGAATATGCTTGTCAGCCTGACTATAATTTAAGTAGCTGAAAACTCAAGTTAATTTATGCCAGCTAAAGATTTTTTTCACAATACTGTTAAAACATCTCTCGAAAAAGATGGGTGGAGCATCACTGACGAAAATCTATTCATTGAAGTTGAGGATGTTGATTTTTACATAGACTTAACTGCAGAAAAAATCCTCGTCGCTGAAAAAACTGGTAAAAAGATTGCAGTAGAGGTAAAATCTTTTCTAGGAGCCTCAGACGTGACAGAGTTTCACAGTGCACTCGGTCAATGTCTCAACTACCGTTCAGCATTGAGATTGACCGAACCAGAGCGGACTTTGTATTTGGCTGTTCCTGAAGATGTTTACAATGAATTTTTTAGTCGTAGGTTTATTCAAAGAGTGATAGTAGAACATCAACTAAAATTATTAATTTTCAACCCAACTCAAGAGGAGATTGTGCAATGGAGGGATTGAATTACAGTGAAGTGGTACAAAGGATTCTTAAACACCACGTAGAAAATCGCTTAAATAGTAAGACAGAAGTGCATTTGATATTTGATACGGAACGATCTCGCTATCAATTATTGCATATCGGTTGGGAAGATTTGAGCCGAGTATTCGGTTGTATCATCTACGTGGAAATTAAAGATGGTAAAATTTGGATCGAACGGGATGGCACGGAAATCGGAGTTGCTAATGAATTGGTTGAAGCTGGAATTCCAAAGCAAGATATAGTTTTGGCTTTTAAAGCCCCATATAGACGGAAATTTACGGAGTTTGCTGTTGGTTGATGCTATAAGTGCGATCGGCTAACAGAGAATATAAGGGGCGATCGCGTTTTGCTTTCTCATCAGAAATCAATAGTTTCAGTTACTATTATGTTGATTGTACGAGAGCTAAGTGCTGCTTATTGTACTCTATTGCTTTGTTATAGTCTCCTAAAGCAGAGAAAGCTTTACATAAATTAAGTAACGTTCGCTCTTGAGCCGAGCGTTGTCCGATTTCCCGTACAATAGTTAAACTGTGTTGGTAATAGTTGATGGATTGAGGATATTTTCCTAGCGAATAGTAAGCAACTCCCAGATTTAACAGTGCGGTTCCCTCACCGTTGCGATCGCCGATTTCTCTTGCAATGGTTAAACTTTGTTGGAGGTAGTGGATGGCTGGGGAATAATCTCCTAACGAAAGGTAAGTATTTCCCAGATTTGTCAGTGCCTTCCCCTCACAGTTACGATCGCCGATTTCTCTTGCAATGGTTAAACTTTGTTGGAGATAGTGGATGGCTTGGGAATAATCTCCTAACAGACCGTAAGCAATTCCTAGATTTCCCAGGATAATTCCCTCACCGTTGCGATCGCAAATTTCCTGGATAATGGTTAAACTCTGCTGGAGATAGTCGATGGCTTGGGGATAATCTCCTAGCGAACGGTGAGCATTGCCCAAATTTCCCAGTGCGTTTCCCTCACCGCTGCGATTTCCGAGCTCCCGTGCTATGGTTAAATGCTGCTGGTGAAAGTCGATGGCTTGAGGATAATTTCCTAGCGAATCGTAAGCAACTCCCAGATTTCCCAATGCGCGTCCCTCACCGTTGCGATCGCCGATTTCCCGTGCAATAGTTAAACTCTGTTGGTGATAGTCAATTGCTTGCAGATAATTTCCTAGCGAATTGTAAGCATTACCCAGATTTCCCAGTGCGATTTCCTCCCCTTCGCGATTTCCCATCTCCCGTGCAATGGTTAAACTCTGTTGATGATAGTCAATTGCTGCGAGATATTTTCCTAGCCCATCGCAAGCATTACCCAAATTGCCCAGTGCGTTTCCCTCACCTTTGCGATCTGCAATTTCCTGGAAAATAGTTAAACCCTGTTGGTAATAGTCGATAGCTTGGAGATAATTTCCTAGCGAATTATAAGCATTGCCTAGATTTACTAGCGCGTTTCCCTCCCCTTCGCGATTTCCAATCTCCCGTGCAATGGTTAAACTCTGTTGATGATAGTCAATTGCTGCGAGATACTTTCCTAGCGAACGGTAAGAGCCTCCCAGATTGCCCAGTGCGCGGCCCTCACCTTTACGATCTGCAATTTTCCGAAAAATGGTTAAACCATGTTGGTAATAGTCAATAGCTTGGGTATAATTTCCTAGCGCATCGTAAGCATTGCCCAGATTTGCGAGAAAAACAGCATCCAGATTAGAGCTTAATTTGCCCACAATTTGCTTATAAAGCTCAATCAATTCCTTGTAGTAGCCCCACAGTGATAATTGATGGTGCAATTCCTCTTTGGTAGGTGTATCTAGTCGAATTGATATAATTTTGCTATTTCGCATCCAATCTTCTACCTTACCCAGATGATGAAAGGCTTCCAAATACCCCCGCACCTTCTCCAAATTAGTAGCATCTGACTTCGGTTTGTAATCCGTGATCCAGTTTACAACTGCTCTGTACTGAAGCCTCTGCTCCCGAGTAAGAAAATCGGCACGGAGATTATGAGGATTGATTCCTAACTTTTTCAAAACCAACTCACCAGATGGTGTTACATTATTTGTCATTGTGAATTTATATTTTTAACTTATGGTAGTATTAATCGATGGTCTATCGCCACACTGCGAATTAAATTATGTTGTCCCACCAGCCGATTATCCTCATCGTCAATTCCGCCATATTCAACTAAATACCGCTCGCGCAAAGTTTGCATTGCAGCTTTTTGCCGCTCCTCACTGTAACCCTCGTCTTCTAAATTAATCACCCACCACTTTTCTTTGACTTCGCATCGATAAATTGAAGCCATACAAAACAAAACATAAGCATCATAAACGTCATTTTTGAGCCTTTCAAATGTCTTCTCAATCCGTTCTTTGATCTTCCTTCGCAAGACCTTCGTGTATGAGGCTAACTGCCACCTATCCTCATCTCCTTGAACTATTCCTTCGTTACGCGCTTCATCAATAGCCTCTTTTACCTCTTCAATATAACGACTGTTATCTTTCCAATAAGCCCTGACTTTCCCTCCATAAGAACCCTTAATTTCTCCAGCAATTGTCCGCAAGGCTAAAGGATGTCCATCATAAACTTCCCCAATTACTCGCAGGGGACTATGCGGTAATTCCAAATCGCCATCTAGTTCAGCTTTTTGAAATAACGCTACCTGTTCGGGGATTTCTAATCCTTTCAAAAGTTGGCAAGACCAGAGATTTCTGTAGCGTTCGCACTCTGCTTCAAACTTAGTTGGCCAATCCTGAGATGTAAGAATGAACCGACTTTGACAAGATGATTCTGCCAACAAACTCACAAAAAACTTACCCCACCACTCATCGGCAAAATCACCCCAGCCCTCTTCTTCATTTCCTGTCAATAGGTACTCAAGAGAATCTATGAGAATTAAATACCGATTTTCCCGCAAGCGTTTGACTAACCGCCGTAACAATTGCTCTGGTTTACGCTCCTCCTTTGGGACAGTTTCTCCCCACTTTTCCAGCCATTCCAGCGCCACACTGGCAAAATCTGAAGCTTTTTTATCATCTTCAAAATTATCCCTGAGTTCCGTCCAATCTCCTCGCAATTCCTCTACTAACTTTTCAGCCAAAGCAGTTTTACCGATACCTGTAATGCCAACCAATAGCAAGACACGACAGGAAGAAGTGACGCGATCGCTCAACTGTTGAATCAGACTTTCTCGCCCAACCCACGCATCGTCATAGACGCTAAAGTCCATATATGATGCAGTTTGCATAGTTGGGGTGTTATCAACAATTTCTTCCCAGTTTTCTATGCCAACTGCTTGACAAATGGCAACAAATACATCTTGCTGAATAGGTATTTTACGTCTAAATCGCTTCAAGGTTGCTTCTGAAGTTTTCGCCGCGCTATACCAAGCAACTGCTGTTGCTTGCCAGCCTTTCTTTCTTCTTTCGCGATCGACAATTTCTAGTCCTTCTTTCGATGCTTTTAGAGAAACAGCCATGCTTCAATAAATTTAATTTAACAGAATAATCTAAATTATTACCTATCTAAAATGAAGCATTCCGCACAAATATTCGATTCATACCTGATAATTTCAGGATTTTTACCAGCTTTACTCAAAACATGGCTTTTGGGCGGTTCATTTTTGGCTCAGTTCGATCGGCAGCGACAGATATGAGCCAAAACTAGAACGCTCAAACCTTTGTACATCAGAGATTCTAGAGATGTGAGAGCAAATTGGCGCCAATTGAACTTCTCCAGCAATCACACATATCGGAGTAGTCAAAAGATGGAATCTCAAAATCAACAACCTATCACCCACAGTGAGCAACCTGCAACAACGCCTGGGCGAGTTGAAACACCGCAATTTTCGCAATATTGGGTAACACTACCTGAATTAATTTTGGCTGTTGCTACTCTAACTGGTGCAAGCGCTACTCTGACCCGTGCAATGACTGAGTTAGTTCGAGTCTTACGAGGGAAAGACAAGAAGAAATAATACAGGACTTACGCACTGCGACCAAAGAAACCGGGTTTTTGCGAGAAGACACGTTACAGCGCGCAGATTTGGTAAAAACCCGGTTTCTGACCACCCGTGCGTAAATCCTAAGCTACTCACTCAGAATGACAGCGCAGCTTACCGTCCAGATTTTCTCGGCGGTGTACCGTTAGCCCGCGAACGACGGATCAGCACGCTCATCACCTGCTTCGGATTAGCTGCACGTTGTACGGGGCTCCAATCGCCGACTTGGGCAAATCCTAGTCGGTACAAAGTGAGTATGGTTTCCCTGACACCCTTGGGCGAACCGACAACGGTTAACAGCACCACTTCCTGTTCGCATACTGCTGCTGAGTCGTCATTTGGGCGATCCTCTTCGAGGGCTTCGCTAACGGATTTGTTGTCGTCAGGCACGAATTCCTGTGACATAATATGTTCTCCTGGTTTTGGGTTTTCTAGGAAAACCCAAAAACCCAGCCGCCCCGCAGTTCAACACATAGCAGGGCGGCTACAGAGGATGTTAAGATACTCCGTTAGCCTCCAGACTGCTGGTATCAGTTTGGCGGTTAGCTGTCCATTGCTGCTACCAACAGCTTTGGGCAGTGCAACTAGATTTTTGGGCGACGCGGGCTGCCTCCTCTACAAGCAAGCAACCTCTCACTTCCAAGCGTAGCCGCAGATGGGGGCCGCCGTCAATCGATTTTAGATTTTAGATTTTAGATTTTAGATTTGGGATTTGGGATTTGGGATTGAAGAATTGAGCCCCGGACTAATCTGGGGACTTTGGGGGTTTTGATGCGGGATTGGCGGGTTTTGGGCGATCGCACCAATGAGACTCACAAAACGATCGCCTTTTCAACTTACCAACTACAACGGCGATACTTTATCGCGTTCAATCTCCTCGTGGGGAGTTGTTTTGCCGTTCAAAATTGTGCCATCATCGGGCAGATTTTCTAATCGATCGCGCTTCCGAAAGCGATCGCGAGCCGAGACAACCACCACATACAGAACCGGCACCATAAACAAACTCAAGACAGTAGAAACAACCATCCCCCCCGCGATCGCATTCCCTAGCGATCTACGACTTGCCGCCCCCGCACCTTCCGGGTTAATTAGGGGAGCAATCCCCAAAATAAAGGATAAAGAAGTCATCAAAATCGGCCGTAAACGCTCTTGAGAAGCCTCAACTGCTGCCTTAGCAATTGAATATCCCTGCTCCCGTAACTGGTTAGCAAACTCCACAATTAAAATCGCATTTTTACTTGCCAATCCAATCAACATCACCAAACCAATCTGGCAATAAACATCATTCGCCAAACCCCGCAACGACTGAGCTAAAAGTGCACCCAAAATCGCCAGAGGCACCGATAGCAAAATAATGAAAGGATCGACATAATTTTCATACTGCGCCGCCAACACCAAGAACACAAAAATCAGCCCCAAACCGAAAATTATCGGTGCTTGACCGCCGGACTCAATTTCTTCTAAAGAACTCCCCGACCATTCATAGCCAAAACCCGACGGCAAAACTTGAGCCGCCACATTTTCCATTGATTTTATCGCCTGTCCAGAACTCGATCCCGGAGCCGGAGAGCCACTAATTTCAATTGACCTATATAAATTGTAGTGGTTAACAGTTTGCGCTCCCACCACCGGAGTGATCTTCACCAAATTGCTCAAAGAAATCATTTCATTCTTTCCAGATCGGACATACAATTTACTAATATCTTCAGGGTTATCACGAAACTGTTTATCCGCCTGAACATACACCCGATAATTGCGCTGCTGGAGATTAAAATCATTCACATACTGAGAACCCAGAGCCGTTTGTAACGTACTGAAAACATCATTAATGGGAATATCTAGAGCCTTAGCTCGATTGCGGTCAACTTCCACAAGTAACTGAGGCGTATTCGCAGCAAACGTACTAAATACCGCCTGCAATCCGGGCGTCTGATTCGCCTGCTTTAAAATCCCGCCCATAGTCTGAACTAGAGAATCTAAACCGCTGTTACCTTTGCGGTCTTGCAATTGAAATTGGAAGCCTCCAAATTGACCTAAACCTTGAATAGCCGGCGGATTCACAGGGAAAATTCTCGCTTCTGGAATCGCGAAAAATTTACCCCGCAATTTACCAATAATCGCTTGTACGGTTTGATCTTCACCTTCCCTTTCTTTCCAGGGTTTAAGGGTAGTAAATATAATCCCCTGATTGGAACTATTACCACTAAAACCAAAGCCACCTACAGAAAAAGTTCCCACAACTTCAGGAACTTTGAGGATTTCTTGTTCAACTCCGTCCATCACCTGCTGGGTGTATTGCAGCGAAACACCTTGAGGCCCTTGAATAATTGTCAGAAAATAACCCTGGTCTTCCTCTGGGATAAATGCTGTCGGTACTGCTAAATAAAGCCAAGCGGTGAATCCCAGAGAAGCAATAAACAACAGGGTAACAATGGTTTTAAATCGTGTTAAGAATATTAAGGAATCTCTATATTTCTTTTGCGTCCAATCCAGAAAAATATTAATGCGGTTAAACACCCAACCCAACGGGCCGCCAAACTTCTTACCTGGGCGCAGTAATATAGCGGCAAGTGAGGGAGTAAGAGTAACTGCCATAAAGGTAGAAAGCAGTACGGAAAAAGCAATTGTTAGGGCAAATTGTTTATAGAGTGCTCCCGTTGTCCCAGGGAAAAATGCCACTGGTACGAACACGGCCATCAATACTAAGGAAGTGGCAATTACAGCACTAAAAAGTTCCCGCATTGACTCGGAAGCTGCTTGGCGGGCATTCATACCTTGGCGGACTAGACGGTCAATATTTTCGACTACGATGATAGCGTCATCAACCACTAAACCTGTTGCTAAGGTAAGACCAAATAGAGACAAACTGTTAATCGTAAAGCCGAAAGCTTTGATAAAAGCAAATGTCCCAATCAAGGAAATGGGTATTGTGAGGGTGGGAATAATCGTAGTGCGCCAATCTTGCAGGAAAACAAAAATAACTATCACCACTAGCAAGACTGCTTCAAACAGAGTTTTGACTACTTCTGCCATTGACTCTTGGACAAATTGAGTCGTATCTAGTGCGGTTCTATGTATCACCCCCGGAGGGAAGTTTTTAGCTAATTTTTCCATTTCTGCTTTGACGGCCTGGGCAACATTTAGAGCATTACTTCCGGGTAATTGGTAAATCCCTAAACCCACCGCGTCATTCCCTCGAAATCGCAGAAAAGAGTTATAATTTTCTGCTCCTAATTCTGCTCTACCGACATCTTTTAACTTAACTAAAGTTCCATTTGCTTCGCTTTTAATAACTATGTCGTCAAATTCTGTGGGGCTTTTGAGACGACTTTCTGCACTCAAATCAATCTGATACATTTGCCCCTCTGGGGCGGGTTCTTGACCAATTCTTCCTACACCAACTTGCAAGTTTTGTTCATTAATTGCTCTTGTTATATCTTGCATTGTTAGATTACGAGCAGCTAATTTATTGGGGTCTATCCACAGGCGCATAGCATAGCGTCTTTCCCCAAAAATTCGCACGTCGCCCACGCCTTTTACTCTCTTTAAAGTATCTGCTAAATAGAGGTCGGCGTAGTTGCTTAAAAATATGGTATCGTATTCTTTATTTTCGGTAAATAATCCTATAGCCAGCAGCAGGCTGTTAGATTGTTTTGTAACTGTAACTCCTGTGCGTTGTACGACATCTGGCAGTTGTGGTTGAGCAACTGCAACTCGATTTTGCACATCGACGGCGGCGATATCTTTGTCGCGGGAAGTATCAAAGGTGGCTGTAATGGTGCTAGTTCCACTGTTAGTGCTACTGGAAGTTAGATATTTCAGTCCTTCAATGCCGTTAATTTGCCTTTCTAGGATGTTTGTTACCGCATTTTCGACAACTTCAGCATTCGCACCGCTATAGTTGGCTGTGACGTTGATTTGGGTAGGGCTGATGTCGGGGAAGCGCTCGATAGGCAGGCTGGGAATGCTGATTGCGCCTACCAAAACAATAATTAAGGCGCAGACGCTAGCAAAGACAGGTCGTTTAATAAAGAAATCTGCAAACATTATTTGGGTAATGGGTAGTTGTTAGTTGATTATTCCTAATTCCTAATTGCTAATTGCACTTGATATCATGTCCGAGCGATTAAGCATAATATCCCGGTCGGGGCGGGTTTTTGAGATTGTCAATTATTAGCAGGTATTGTTGGTGAACCCGCCCCTACAAAAATCACGGTTGCTCGACCGGACATGATATGAGTCAAAAATTTAAATTGCCCCCTTGTTAAGAGCTGAGCAATCAAGTAGTTTCACATAAAGTACGTAGTTGCGCTTTAGCGCTCTTAAGAGGTGAATTAAGAGCGCCCAAGCGCAACAACATACCTTATTTTTTGCCCCCTACTGGTAAATTTTTCCCTGCTCCTTCCCCTTCCTCTTGAGCCATAATGGGAGCGCCGTCTGTCAGGTTAAGGATGCCTGCCGTAACAATTTTTTCGCCGGCTTGCAAACCTTCGATAACTTGATAATTATTCCCCTCAATGGTTCCCAATTTCACGGACTTTTGCCGCGCTACTAAAGGTGGCATTCCAGGTTTTGGCTGTTGTGGCTTTTGAGCTGTGAAGACAAAAGTTTCTCCACCTAAGCGAGTGACTGCTGTTACTGGAACTAAAATTCCGGGGCTCTGTTTCCAGATGACTTTAGCTTTTACAAACTGGAGATTAAGCAGTTCGCCGCTGGGGTTGGGAAAGGTGGCTTTAGCTAAAATTGTTTGGGAATTGGCACTGACGTTGGGGGAGATAAAACTGATTTGACCTTGGGCGATCGCCTTACCTTGAGCATCGAGCATTTGTACTGGCAGCCCTAAGCGTAATTGAGGCTGCCGTTCCAAAGGAATTGATAACCGCAAGTCTAGCAATTGGTTCTCTGTCAGGGTGGCAATGGCATCACCTTTTTGCAAGAAATCACCTACTTTCACTGGTATGTCGCCGATGACTCCTGCGAAGGGCGCGATGACCGCAGTTTCTTGTAGTTGTACTTCAAAGCCGCGCACTTGAGCGGCGGCCTCGGCAACTTGCGCTTCAGCTTGATCGAGTTGTTCTTGGCGCGTACCATTTGCTAACTGCGCTAATCTGCTCTTGGCTTGTGCGACTTCTGCTTCGGCTTTGGCTATTTCCTCTGGGCGCGAACCCTTTTGCAATTGCTGCAAAGCTTGCCGCTGCTGTTGCAAGGCTGCTGTCCGGCGATCGATCTCGGCTTGTCTGTTTTTTTGTCGCTGCTGGAACCGCCTTTGAGCTTCTCGGAGATTGGCTTTGGCGCTGCCTTCTTTTTGGGTGTATTGCTCAAGGGTGTTGGCGGATTCTGCGCCTTCTTTTGCCAATGCCTGATATCTGGCAAGTTGCTGGCTGGCTAACTTTGCTTCGGCTGTGCTTGCTTCTATTTGCGCTCTTGCTTGGGCGATTTCTTCTAAGAGGCTACCTGTTTCGGCATCGGCGAGGTCGGCTTCAGCTTGGCTAACGCGGGCTTGGGCTTGACCAATTTCTTCGGGCCGAGAGCCCGATCGCAGTTGGGCGAGGTTGGCTTGGGCTTGGGCGACTTGGGCTTGAGCTTGGGCGATTTCTTCGGGCCTGGCTCCTGCTTGCAATTCGGCTAAGTGGGATTGAGCGCGGATCAGGTTGGCTTGGGATTGCCTCAAGTCAGCTTGGGCGCTGTCGCTTTTCATGCGGGCGATGGCTTGCCCTTTATTTATGAAGTCCCCGGATTTGACAAAAATCTCCGTGACTAGCCCTTCTACTTCGGGTTTGATTTGTACCGAACGCTTGGCTTCTAAGCTGCTAACAAATTCGGAAGCATCTTCGACTGAGCTGGTTTTTACGGCGGCGAGCTTGACTGGTATGGCTGGGGGTTGGGCTGCTGCTGCCGGTTGCTGTGCGCGATTCTGACCCGATTGCCACGAGTACCAGCCGAAACCTGCTGCGCCTGTGGCGATCGCGATCGCGGCAATTAGAGGCCAGCGCGATCGGGGTTTAGCAACAGGCTGGGGGTGATCATCGGCAACGGGGGGAAAATCCTCTGGTCGATCGCTGTCGGCATCGGTTGGGTGCAGTTCCGGTGTGGGAGGTTTTTGCTCTTCAGCTTCAACGACGGATTCTGGGGATTTAGAATAACTCATTGGCAGCACCACTTAGATTTTTTTTAACTTCTGACTGAGACTTGGGCGAAATCTTTGATTTTCCGGCGTTCCCCTCAAACATGGGGGAATAAGGACAAGCGATTTTAAACAGGATGGAATCGGGAAAGTCCCTTTTTAATGAGGTTGGGGTATGTGAAGCGCTTTAGTTTCATCACATTTAGCCAAGTCTGGGGGTGATTCTTTGTAGGAAAGCTTCTTGTTATTTCTCAAAAGTTACGATGACAGGCAAGATTGCACATCCTTCTTATGACTCACCTGAGTGGGTGAGTTGGAAGGATTTTCCCTTGGCTTCAGCGGATTCAGCGAAGGTTAGGGAGTCACGCACTCCGGCGATCGCACTTTTTTCCTTGGCTAGTTGCTCGGTTAACCACTCTATCTCTGACGCCAGCACTGACTTGCAGCGATCGCGAGAGGCGAATTGATAGTCATCGGTTAGTGGATATTCGCTCTTGAGGCTTTCGATGTAGTCTTGCCTGGTGTAACAGGCTCGCAAGCGGTGTTCCAATAGCTTCAGCCGTTCTGTCGGTTCTAAGTCGCCAAAAAAGAAAAACTTGATTTGGAACCGGGAACCACTGTTAACCCAGCTTTCTTGAGGGTGTTCGAGCATTTTTTGCCGCCAGAGTTCGCGCCCTTTGTCGGTAATTCCGTAGATTTTGCGCGGACAGCCCGCATCTCCGGCTTCTTCGGCTATTACCGAAATCTCCCCTCGCTCTTCCAAGCGCTTCAGCAGCGGGTAAATCGCTCCGTAGTTGACGCTGATGCAACTGCTCATAAACAGCTCCAGTTTTTGCTTTAGCCGGTAGCCGTGCAGAGGTTGCAACTGTAGCAGTCCAAGTGCGGATAATTCAAGCATTTATATCAAGTTGATATTATAGTCTGGATTATATCACTATATCGAACTCAAGGGCGATCGGGTAAATAGCTCGCTTCCCAACAAAATTAAATTTGATACATAAGTTATAATATTTGTCAATACCCTTAATATATATTATTTGAGGATCTAGAAAGGGCGATCGCTTTATATTATAGAATCCATTTGAGAAATAAGAAGAGTGCTAATTTACCTCGATTTCGGTCAGATGCTGCCTGGTCTTTGATGTCTCGGAATTGCTTTAATAGACTCTGCTCAATAGCTGCGATTTTTGCCGCATATCTCTTCTGATTAAGATCACCAGAACTTTTCTTGGCATGGGTTGATTGAATTTTAAAACCCTGAGAAATTTTAGTATTCCTTGATATTTTTTCTAGCAGCTAAGCTAACTGTTTTTTCCTAGCTCATAGTCAGAAATTATTTGTCCAATATAAATCATCCTAAATCCAGATGTTTTTACGGCCAGTCATCCTACTCACAATTACTTTTTAAGTACAAAGTATACCAGATTAGATGCTCTGAACCTGACACAGGTAGAGTCATTGCTCTTTATCTTACGACCCGAAATTAACGTCCTGTAATCACTTGAAATAGCCACCCAAAAAGCATCACGCTCAAGAAAATTACACCTCCGACAATTAACATTAAACCCAACAGCAAAGCCGCGACAAATAACCAATTGGCTTTTTTTCCCGGTTCGGGGGAACCTAAATGAGCATCTAGCAATTCTATATTTTTGACATTAGCTTTCCAAGTAACATCAAGCAAGTCTCCTGCTACGGGTACAGTACCAGCAACTGTATCAAATACGATGTTAGTGGCCATTTTGACTAAAGTCTCTTGTGGTACTCCCATTTGAGCGGATTTGAAGACAACATATCCTGCAAAAATTGAACTGATTAAATCGCCACCGCCCGGTATAAGTCCCAGTATCGGATCGAGTCCGATGCGGTATTTTGTGCCGGGAATCGGAATTGCATTGTCGAGTAAATGGCTGATGCGGCGGAGTCGGCGCAAGGATGCAACATGAGATGGGCTGGGAGTATTTGGGGAGGAATTTTGTATAGGAGAACGTGACATTTAATTGCTCTCGATTGCGATATTACTGCTAGTTTATGATATTTGTTGAAGCATATTCTAGTTTTGTCTCTATGCCTCAAGCAAGATTTTTAGCCGAAACAGCAGAAGCCCCACACTGAATTTAGAGGGGGATTTATCGAGGCGTAGCCGAGTACCCCCAATAAATCAGTGTGGGATGAATGCGCGACTGACGTAGGTACGTAGTCAGTCAGTAAATGTAAGGGACAGTCGATCAATCCACGCCTCTACCATCTGGGTGATAGTTTTCTCTCTGGCCTCCGCGACTGTTCTCAGTTTATTGAGACGCTTCTCAGATAACCGGATGTGCAAATTCTTGTCTTTCATGTCGTGTTGTCAATGCGAACACAATCATGTTAACATAACTTTCAAGGAGGGTAGATATGAGAACAGCTTATCAGTACAAGTTACGTCCAACAAAACAACAGGTCATTGAGCTAGACAGATGGCTATCCATGCTATGCTCTCAGTACAATTATCTGTTGGCTGATAGATTTAATTGGTACGAACAAAACCGTTCTCCCGTTAACGCCTGCCCTCTCGTTTGCTACCTACCTGAACTGCGAGACAATCCTGATTATTACTCACAAAAGAAAACGTTGCCTCAACTCAAGAAAACACATCCTTGGTATAGCGAGATATATTCGCAAGTCCTTCAAGATGTAGTTAAGCGAGTTAAGATAACATTTGACCGTTTCTTGAAAGGTGACAGCAACGGAAAACGTAGCGGGAAACCTCGTTTTAAGGCTCGGAACCGTTATCGCACTTTTACTTATCCACAGGTGAAAGAGGGTTGCTTACAGGGCAACTCGATCAACTTGCCAATGTTTGGGAAAGTTAAAGTTGTATTGCATCGCCCTATCCCTGATGGATTCAAAATTAAAACCGCATCTGTCACCAAGAAAGCTGATGGTTACTACCTTACGCTCTCCCTGGAAGACAAGACAGTTCCAGAGATTAAACCAGACTTTAATCCTCGTTCGATAACAGGTATTGATGTAGGACTGAAGGAGTTTTTGACAACCTCTGAGGGCGAAACAGTCGTTATTCCCCAGTATTACCGTAAAGAGCAAAAACGCTTACGGGTAATTCAAAAGCGAGTTTCACGTGGCAAGAAAGGCAGCAAGCGAAGGCAGAAATCGGTCAAGCAACTAGGGAAGTGTCACAAAAAAGTAGCTGACAAACGCAAAGATTTTCACTTCAAGACAGCTAATTGGCTGTTGTCAAAATATGACGTAATCGCGCACGAGGATTTAAACGTCAAAGGGCTAGTTCGTACAAGATTAGCTAAATCTGTGTTGGACGCTGGGTGGTCAAGCTTTCTGTCAATACTTGCAAATAAAGCCTCAAATGCTGGTTTGTTGGTTGTCCCAGTAAGCGCCCATAATACTTCACAAGATTGCTCTAATTGCGGAGAGAAAGTACCAAAAAAGCTGCATATTCGCTGGCATGATTGCCATCATTGTGGGTGTAGTCTTGACCGCGATCATAATGCGGCACTTGTCATCAAAAATAGAGCGGTGGGGCAACCCGTTCTTAAAGCTCAGTTAATGTCCTATGCAATAGCAGGAGTCGCCCAGAAGCCTACACCAATGGTGACAGCTTGTGTTGGTGTAGGAGTTGTCACTAATTTTAGTCGATCGACTTTGGTTTGTTTTTGAAAGAACAGAAACCCGGTTTCTGTTCAAAACCGGGTTTCTTCCGTCTAGCTGGGGGCTTTTAAATTAGCCTTTTATTTGTTGCCTTCTGTGAAGTCGGCGTCAATCACGTCGTCGCCGCCACCAGTGGGGCCGCCGTCTCCATAGCCACCAGGGCCACCAGGGCCGCCAGGGCCGTCAGTTGGGCCGCCTGCTTGCTGGTACAGGTTGCTGCTGACAGCGTAGAATGCTTGCTGCAACTCTGTTGTCAAGGTTTTGATCCGATCGTCATCTTCAGTAGCGATCGCATCGCGCAAGTCTTTGATCAAGCCTTCAACCTTAGTCTTGTCAGCAGCGGGAACTTTATCACCCAATTCTGCCAACTGCTTCTCAATTTGATAGGCTAAAGAATCGCCTTGGTTTTTGCGATCGATCCTTTCGCGACGTTCCTTGTCAGCAGCCGCATTCGATTCGGCTTCCTTCACCATGCGCTCGACTTCATTGCTGGGCAAAGTAGAAGCACCAGTAATGCTAATCGATTGCTCCTTACCAGTACCTTTATCCTTAGCAGCTACATTCAAAATACCGTTAGCATCGATATCGAAAGTAACTTCAATTTGAGGTACGCCACGGGGGGCTGGTGGAACTCCATCTAAGCGGAATGTTCCCAAATCCTTGTTATCATTTGCCATTTCCCGTTCGCCTTGCAAAACGTGAATTTCCACGTTTGTTTGGCCGTCTACAGCAGTCGAAAAAGTTTCCGACTTCTTGGTAGGAATAGTGGTGTTGCGGGGAATGATTTTGGTCATCACGCCACCCAAGGTTTCGACGCCCAGAGACAGCGGAGTAACGTCGAGCAACAAGATGTCTTTGACTTCGCCGGAGAGTACGCCGGCTTGAATTGCTGCACCGACTGCGACCACTTCATCCGGGTTTACCGTTTGGTTGGGGTCTTTGCCAAGGAGTTTTTTGACCAGTTCTTGCACCGCAGGAATCCGCGTAGAACCACCAACTAAGACGACTTCATTAATTGCAGATTTGTCTAATTTGGCGTCGCGGATCGCATTTTCTACGGGGATGCGAGAGCGATCGATCAAATCCGAGCACAGTTCTTCAAACTTGCCCCGCGTCAAAGTCGTGTCCAAGTGTTTTGGCCCGTCTTGAGTCGCGGTAATAAACGGCAGGTTGATTTCTGCTTGGGTAACGCTCGAAAGCTCAATCTTGGCTTTTTCTGCTGCTTCCGTCAGGCGTTGCAGTGCTTGTTTGTCTTTGCGAAGGTCAATGCCTTCGGCTCTTTGGAATTCGTTAGCGATGTAATCAACAATTTTTTTGTCGAAGTCGTCACCGCCGAGGTGAGTGTCTCCAGAAGTTGCTAACACTTCAAACACGCCGTCGCCTACTTCGAGAATAGATACGTCGAAAGTACCGCCACCTAAGTCAAATACGAGGATGGTTTCGTTGCTCTTTTTATCTAACCCGTAAGCTAAAGCTGCTGCTGTAGGTTCGTTAATAATCCGCAGCACTTCTATACCGGCAATTTTTCCCGCGTCTTTCGTAGCTTGGCGCTGGGAGTCGTTAAAGTAAGCGGGAACAGTAATTACCGCTTGGGTAACAGTTTCGCCGAGGTATTTGCTGGCGTCTTCTACCAGTTTGCGGAGAACTTGTGCAGAAATTTCTTCTGGAGCAAATTGCTTGCCACGGGCGGGACAGTCTAGTTTGAGGCTGTTGCCAACTTTGAGGACTTTGTAGGAAACTTCAGTGGTTTCGTGGGTTACTTCATCAACCCGACGCCCGATAAACCGTTTTACTGAGTAAAAGGTGTTTTCGGCGTTCATCACGGCTTGACGCTTGGCGATTTGTCCGACAAGTTGATCCCCATTTTTAGCATATGCTACTACAGAAGGTGTGGTGCGACCCCCCTCGGCGTTGGCTATGACGGTGGGTTTGCCGCCTTCCATAACTGCGACGCAGGAGTTTGTCGTACCTAAGTCAATTCCAACTACTTTTCCCATAGGGGTGTTCCGGCTCCAATCTCTACAAAATTTTGGTGTTTTATCTGTGCGATAGTCTGGTTATTCAGGACTGCCATTTTACCTCGCGGTTTACGGGTAGTGAGTCCTGCTTTAATACAGTCTTCGATAGGGTGCTTATCTCTATACTGCGGGCGGTTAGACCAAGCGATGAAGGCGTGTTTACCGAACCTTTTGGGGGACGGTTGCATCCGTGAGGCTTGCACCGCTACAGTTGTTGACTGCTTTTCTTTACTCTTCCCAATGTACGGTGTGTGATGGATTCGGGTATTGTGGCAAACCGTATACGTTGTGTTGTATTTGCCGTCTTTGTTGTATAAATTTTGTTTGGTTGGTAGGGGCGATCGGTTTTTTGGCTTCCAATCAGGTTTAATATCAATTCTGAAAAGGGACAGGGCATTGCCCTGTCCCTACTCGTTTACTTCCAGGCTGTGCCTCGGAAGGAATATATTGTTGAGGCAGAGCCTGAAGTCCGCCTCTTGGGAATCTCGGAAAATTCAAGAATTTTCCAGCTTTTAATTGCTATTTTTTACCGATCAGCAGAGCTGCAGGAAAGTAACTCAGAGCTTCACCAATTGCCAACGTACCGTTACTTTCTACCGCCTGATTTGTAATTGCATCTTTCCAAACCGACGGCATTTGTTCGGATAATTTCAAATTAGTATCTTTCCAGATTTGTTTGCCGATCGGCATTTCTTCCGGTTTGACAATTCCCGTCAAAAACCGGGGAGCAATGACAATAACGGTAGTCTCTCCAAAGCTTCTGGCAAAGGCAACAACATTATCTTTAAACGTGCCAACTGCTTGCAGGGGCACATAGTCGCCTGATTGAAAAACTTGCAAGTATTTTTTTCTCGCGTCTAGCGCTCTTGCCGTCAAAAACAACTTAATTCTAGCGTCTTCTCGCGTCGCAATCAAATCTTCAACCAGTTGCAAAATATCCGTCTGAGCTTGCTCTTTTATTTCCCGCAAAACCTCGATTCTGCGCTCATAATCAACGGGACGGCGGTTATCGGGATCGACGTGGCTTAAATCCCAAAATTCCGTCCCTTGATAAATGTCGGGAACGCCCGGAGCCGTGATTTTCAGCAGCGTTTGAGATAAAGAATTGAAAATTCCGTAATTAGCTACCTTTTTACAGAAAGGTGTAAATTTGTTGAGAAACTGATTTTGTTCCGAAGGTTCGAGAACGCTATCGACAAAGGTCATAAAACCAGCTTCGTAGTCGTTATCCGGTCTCAGCCAAGCCGTATAAACTTTTGCTTCGCGGACAGCTTTAATGACATAATCTTTCAGGCGATCGACATAATCAGTGTTTTCAATTCCCTCAAAGGGAAAACTGCCTAGCAGAGTTTGGTACAGGAAGTATTCGTCATTAGTATCTGGAACCATTCGATTCACAAAGTTGACTTTCTTAGAAGAGTTTACCTCTCTCCAAGACCTGACTTGCTGTTCCCATTCATCGGGAATTTCTGACAAAACGTTTATTCTGGCTCGCACATCTTCGCCGCGTTTGGTATCGTGGGTAGCTGTAGCATTCATTTTGTGCGGCCAAGCTACTTGCTGCTTTTGGTTGAACTCGTGAAAATCTACCAGCGACACGCCGAACTGACTGGGATTTCCTCCCACTTCGTTGAGGGATAAAAGCCGATAGTAGACGTATAAAAGGGTGTCTTCAACGCCTTTTGCCATTAATGGGCCTGTCAACTGCTGGAGTTTCATTACAAAGTGCCGGCGCTGCTCTTTTTGTTCTGGTGTTAGAGTTTCTTCTTCTTCGAGTAACAGCACCGTTTCGATAAATTTAAGTTCCTTGAGGAGTCGGGGTACTTGTTGTTTGGCATGGGCGATCGCATATTTTACGTAAGTGCGATCGGACTCTCTCAAACCGTCTTGATTGATGTAAGTTCGGTAGACTGGAAAAATTGTCAAAACAGCCGCCAATGCTTTTTCCAAACCGGGACGAGTAAAGTCATTTCCCTGTCTCGATTGACCAGAGATATTCTTCAAAAGTTGAGCTAGATTGTCTACGTCTCCCGCCAAGTTTTTCTCAACAATCAGCCCTTTTTTATCTAAAAACAACTGTTCGTAGGGAACGTTCAAGCGAGTAAATCTCTGATATATTTCGGTAAATTGCTGTTCGCGATCGCACCGACAAAAAACGCCGTTTACGTAATTCAAAAAGTCGTAGCCGCTAGTTCCCTCAATCGGCCAATATGACGGCAAATCTTCTTCGTGTTCCAGAATCTTTTCAACAGTGATGTAAGTGTCTGGGGTTTTCTCCCGGAGCCGTTTCAAATATTCTGTGGGATCGTACAGTCCGTCGATGTGGTCGATTCTCAATCCGGTAAACTTTTCCTCATCAACCATGTCGAATATCAGAGCATGGTTTTTGTGAAAAACTTTAATCTCTTCAACTTTTACCGAAATAAGTTCGTTGACCGTAAAAAACCTTCGGTAGTTAATTTCTTCGGCCCCCACTTTCCAGAAAGCCAGACGGTAAAACTGCTCGGAAAGCAATTCGTCTAGCAAATTAAAGCTTTCGGGATTTCCCTTTTCTCCGTTAAAAACTTTGATATTTTCATCTATGAATTCCTGTACAAGGGGATTTTGATTGTAGAGTTCCCACAGCAGTCCTTTGACAAAAGCTATCTGATCGTATCTGGTTTTACCTTTAGTTTCTGAAGGGGTATTTTTAATCAAATAAAGAATTCCTAAAAACTTGATAAAATCTGGATGGCGTCTGCCTAATTCTCTGGCTAACTGCCCCAAATTCTGACTGATAAATTTAGCATAAGATTCAATTCTTACTGGCAATTGTAAGCTATAATAATTGATACTCAGCCCAATTTCGCTGTATTTGAGTTGAATCTCGCCATTTTCCAGACACTCTCCATAAAAATTGCCCAGCAGCGGAGCCAGCACTCGACCCCTGAGATGTTCGTAAGCGTGATTCCATTCAATATCAAAGTAATCAAAATAGTCGGAATCTGGCCCGTGTTCCAATACGTCTAACAGCAGCAAATTTTGAGTGTCGTAAGCCATGTGGTTCGGAACAATATCTTGCAGCCATCCCATGTTCCGTTTCTTGATTTCGTATGTGAGGGCTTCAAAATTTTCTGATGTTCCCAAATCGGGATTTATCTGATTTGAGTCAACGACATCGTATCCGTGAGAGCTGCCTTTTCTGGCTTTAAATATTGGTGAAGCGTAAAGGTCGGTAATTCCTAAATCTTCCAGATAGCTAAGGATTTGTTTGGCGGCTTCAAAGTTAAAACCTCCATGAAATTGAATCCGATAAGTAGTTGTGGGAATTCTCATTATGTTAATTTTACTCCAGGTTTTTTAGGGTTTTCTTTTTTAATATATGAGGCAGAGCCTCCTCTACTGCATTCCCCGGCGGAGGCTGGGAACGACAGAGGCTCTGCCTCCCGTTTCTTCTGGGACTACATTCCGCAACATAGCCTGAGAACGAGAGAGGTTCTGCCTCCTGTTTCTTGTTCCTAGGCTCTGCCTGGGAACGCCTGTATTTGAGGCTCTGCTTCCCGTTTTAATTATTCTAATTCGTAAAGTGCGAAACTCTGCGGTTTAACGGTCAATTTTTGCTCGGAAGTTATCTTTTCAGGCAAGCTAGAACCTGAACCCATCCATTTTTCATCAGCAGAGTCTAAAATTTTGTGACCGTTGCCTTGGGGAAGTGCAGCCGTAAAAGCTACCTCTTGCCTGTTGAAGTTTAGAATGCAGAATATCTGGCTGTCATCTGTCCAACGACGTAGAAATAAGATTTTTTCCGCTTCAATGCTGGACACTTCTAGACTGTTTTTGTCGAGTTTTTTAAGGGCTGGTATTGTCCGCCGTAGGTGAATCAAATGTTGGTGCCATTCCCAAAGGATTTTGTGTTTGCCTTGGGTTTGTTTTTCCCAGTTTAACTTACACTTATCGAAAGTCTCAGGACTCTGAGGGTCTTGAAACTCGCCTCGGCCTTCAAAGGCTTTAAATTCTTGTTGTTTGTCTTTGCGGATAGCTTCAATTAAGTTTTCGTCCGAGTGGGAAACGAAGTAAAAAAACGGTGCTTCTTCTCCGTATTCTTCTCCCATAAAAAAGAAGGGAATGTAGGGAGAAATTAAGACAGTGCCTGCTGCAAGTTTCAATCCTTCAAAGTCAACTATTTTGGATAGTCGGTCTCCCAAAATGCGGTTGCCGATTTGGTCGTGGGTTTGGGCAAACACCAGAAATTTATGACCCGGTTCATCCTTAACAGAATTGCCGTGTTTCCGCTTTCTGTGGGGGGCGTACTGACCGGAGTAAACAAAGCTTTCTTTGAAGGCTTTTTCTAAGTGTTCGCACTTGCCGTAATCTTGGTAGTATCGGTCGTCTTCTCCGGTGAGCAAAGCGTGCAGTGCGTGGTGGAAATCATCGCACCATTGGGCGTCTAGTCCGAAGCCACCGAGTTCTTTGGGACGTATAGTGCGGACATCATTTAAGTCACTTTCGGCTATTAAGTAAAGTTGCCGTCCTAGTTCTTGGGAAATATCGGCTGTGGCATCGGATAGTTCTTGTAAAAAAGGTCTTGCACCTACTTCAAATATTGCTTGAATGGCATCTAATCTCAGGGCATCGATGTGATAGTCTCGAAACCAGTAGAGGGCGTTTTCAAGAAAGTAGTTACGCACGCCGTCGCTGTAGGCGTCGTCGAAGTTGAGGGGGTCTCCCCAAATCGAGCCGTATTTTGAGGTAAAGTAGGGGCCGAAGTCCCTGAGATAATTTCCTTCGGGGCCGAGGTGGTTGTAAACTACATCGAGAATTACTGAAATGCCCTGTTCGTGGCAGGCGTTGACAAGTGTTTTGAAGCCTTCGGGGCCGCCGTAGGAGTTTTGAACGGCGTAGGGATATACGCCGTCATATCCCCAGTTTCGCTCGCCCGGAAATTGGGCTACTGGCATTATTTCGATGGCGTTGATTCCCAATTCTTTAAGTTGTTTTAGCTGGGGAATTATTGCTTCAAAGGTTCCGGCTTGGGTGAACGTGCCGACGTGCAGTTCGTAAATAATCATTTCGGCTAGCGGCACGCCTTGCCAATTTGTGTCAGTCCAAGTAAAAATATTTTCATCTATTACTTGCGACGGAGCGTGTACGCCTTGGGGTTGATATTTTGAGGCTGGGTCTGGTCGGTCGGTTTTTCCTTCGATTTGGTAGGTGTAAAGGGTTCCTGGTTCGATGTCTGTAGCTGTGGTTTGCCAATAACCTTCTGCGGATTGTTGCAGGGGTATCAGGCGTTTTTTTGGGGAAACAATTTGGACGGCGATTTGTTTGAGGGTGGGCGCCCAAACGGTAAATTCACATTGGTTATTGCCGAGGTAATTTGCTCCTATCTTCACTTTGAGCTGTTCTCCTTATAAAATAGGTTGGTAGTTCGATCGCCCGACGCGCTATCAAATGCTTGCCCTAAACGTTCCGCGCCTGTTTAGACGGTAATATTACTTAATATAACAAACAACTAACTTTAGACAGAGGCATCAAAGGGGAAAATTGGGTAAGGGGCAAAATTAGCGGTTGGTTAGGCTTAAATTAGAGCAGGAATCGGCACGGGGGCGATCGCCAAATTAACGGCCTGCAAGCGTTAATATTTCTGGTTGATATCATGTCGAAAATCTACCTAAAGGTAGGTCAAAAATCAGCGCGAGTGTGGACTTTATGGTTATGGCTTTTGGACGGGAAATCTGCTGCAATCTCGACTCAGCGGAGTCTCGCGAGTGGTTGGTCACAAACGGGATCGGCGGTTACGCTAGCGGTACGATCGCAAATCTCCTCACCCGCCGCTATCACGGCTTGCTGGTAGCCGCCCTCAAACCCCCGCTGGGACGCACTTTGATGCTCGCCAAGCTGGACGAGACGGCGGTGTATCACGATCGCGCATATCCGCTTTATACAAACCGCTGGGCCGACGCGACGATGGAACCCCACGGCTACAACTACATCGAAAGCTTTCACCTCGAAGGGACGACACCAGTTTGGAGGTTTGCTCTCGCCGACGCTATCCTGGAAAAGCGGATTTGGATGCAGCAAGGTGCTAACACAACATATATTCAATACCGCTTGCACCGCGCCTCACAACCGATCGCCCTCGCTGTCAAAGCCCTGATCAACTATCGCGACTACCACCACACGACGAGCGTCGGCGACTGGCAGATGAGCCTACAAACCTTGGAACGCGGGGTTTGCGTGACTGCATTTCCCAAGTCTGCACCCCTGTACCTGCTGACGGATGCCGAACCAGAGGCCAAATTTCGAGTTTCTACGCCTTTATACAATTGGCATTACGGATTTGACTTAGCAGCCGAAAAGCGGCGTGGATTGGACTACTGCGAGGATCACTTGCACGCGGCGACTTTTCACATGACTATCGCACCGGGAAGTTCTCTGACATTGATAGCCAGCACCGAGAAAAATACCGAACTCAACGGCGGTACAGCTTTAGAAGCGCGTCGCACTTATGACCAACAACTGCTGCAAAATTGGTCAAAAGTGAGCGAATCTCCCGACTGGATCAATCACTTAGTGCTCGCCGCCGACCAATTTATCGTCAGCCGCCCCCTACCGGAGGAATCCCAAGGCAAAACGATTATCGCCGGATATCCCTGGTTTAGCGACTGGGGGCGCGACACGACGATCGCCCTGCCGGGCCTCACAATCTGTACCGGGCGATGGGAAATTGCGCGCTCGATTTTGCGGACATTTGCGCGGTATGTCGATCGGGGGATGCTGCCGAACCGCTTCCCGGATGCGGGCGGCGCACCGGAATACAACACCGCAGATGCCACTCTGTGGTACTTTGAGGCAATTCGCGCTTATATTGATGCCACGGGGGACGACGAACTTTTGAGCGAACTCTGGCCTACTTTATGTGAGATTGTTGATTGGCACATACAGGGAACTCGGTATAACATCCGCCTCGATCCCGATGACGGTTTAATCTACGCGGGCGAAACCGGCGTGCAACTGACTTGGATGGACGCGAAAATCGGCGATTGGGTGGTGACGCCTCGGATTGGTAAGCCGATCGAACTCAGCGCGCTTTGGTACAATGCTATACAAGCTATGGCAAGTTTTGCTCGAAAACTGGGCAAGCCTCACTATGAATACGAGCAATTGGGCGATCGAACAGCCGCCGGATTCCCTCGCTTCTGGAACGCCTCAACCGGTTACTGTTACGACGTTCTGGACGGCTCCGACGGACACGATACCTCCCTGCGGCCCAACCAAATATTCGCCGTATCCCTGCCCCTAGACTCGATTCCTCCTCACTCCGCCAACTCCTTGTCAGCGGGGATGCGCCAGGAAACCCGCTATACACCGTTACTGACGCCCATCCAGCAGCGCGGCGTGGTGGACGGCTGCGCCCAACAGCTTCTGACTTCTGTCGGCCTCCGCAGCCTCTCGCCGCAGCACCTGCAGTATCGCGGCGCATACGGAGGCGATCAATTGCAGCGCGACAGCGCCTACCACCAGGGCACAGTTTGGGGCTGGCTGATTGGCCCGTTTGTCTTGGCGCACTTGCACGTATACAAAAACCCAGCACAAGCGAGCGAATTCCTCGAACCGATGGCACATCATATAAGAGCCAGCGGAGTTGGCAGTCTGAGCGAAATTTTTGAGGGCGACGCCCCCCACTCGCCGCGAGGCTGCACGGCTCAAGCTTGGACTGTGGCTGAGGTGCTGCGGGCTTGGTTGGCAATTAATACTGTGGGTGTTTAAATGGGGAATGTTATCTTTGGTGGAAAAAGAGATTTATGGCATTATTATTAGCGGGCGATATTGGCGGAACTAAGACAATTTTGCGTTTAGTGGAAAGGACTGTTAACGGTGAAATGAACGCTCTTTACGAGTTTCGCTATCCGAGCGGGGAGTTTCCCGATTTAGTACCGATGGTGCAGCAGTTTTTGACGGAAGCTGCTATGAAATTGGATTTGGTGCCATTGCCTGAAAAAGCTTGTTTTGCGATCGCAGGCCCGGTGGTTAATAACACTGCAAAACTGACTAATTTGCCTTGGAGGCTAGATGCGAAGCGTCTGGAACAAGAATTAGGAATACCCCGCGTCAGTTTAATTAATGATTTTGTTGCGGTTGGCTACGGCGTGTGGGGTTTGGATGCTAAAGATTTGCACATTTTGCAAGTCGGAAAACCCCGCCAACACGATCCAATTGCTGTTATCGGTGCGGGTACTGGTTTGGGAAATTGTTTTGCAGTTCCCGAGGCAAATGGCATCAAGGTTTTTTCTTCGGAAGGGGGACACGGGGACTTTGCTCCTCGTTCGGAGTTGGAGTTTGAATTGCTGAAATATTTGTTAGCAAAACACGACATTCAAAGAATATCGATCGAGCGTGTAGTTTCGGGACAAGGGATTGTTTCAATTTACCAGTTTTTGCGGGACAGAAAGTTTGCTCCTGAATCGTCGGAGGTAGGGGAAGTTATCAAAAAATGGGAGTCAGAGGTAGGGAAAACTGAAAAGACTGTCGATCCGGGTGCTACAATTGCACAGGCGGCACTCAAAAAGTGCGATCGGCTTTCGGAACAAACAATGCAAATGTTTGTAGAAGCCTACGGTGCAGTGGCGGGAAATCTGGCTGTGACACTGTTACCTTACGGCGGTTTGTACGTAGCCGGCGGCATTGCTGCTAAGATTTTGCCGCTGATGCTAGAAGGGGGTTTTATGCGAGCTTTTACGCACAAAGGCCGGATGGATTCGCTGTTAGAAATGATGCCGGTGAGATTGGTTTTAAATGATAATGTAGGGTTAATTGGAGCCGCAGTTTGTGCGGCCGGTCTTTAGGAGAATTTTAAGTAGTTTGGGGCGGGCAAGATGCCCACCCCACAAGAATATTTGTGGCACAGGCATCTTGCCTGTGCAAAGAGTTTGGGCGGGCAAGATGCCCACCCCACAAGAATATTTGTGGCACAGGCATCTTGCCTGTGAAATCCTTGTGGCACAGGCATCTTGCCTGTGCAAAGAGTTTGGGCGGGCAAGATGCCCACCCCACAAGAATCCTTGTGGCACAGGCATCTTGCCTGTGAAATCCTTGTGGCACAGGCATCTTGCCTGTGAAATCCTTGTGGCACA